>JAVHYG010000051.1:0-10677 GCA_031119195.1 Rickettsiella sp.
TTATTACATCCTTTTTTTCGATCCTCGAATTACATCTCTTTTTCGAATCCAGATTGCTTGCGCTACTCCATCAATATCGGGCACATATATAACAGGTTGTGCCGCCTCTGTAGTAGGATTTACACAAGCAATATTATAACGCCCTAAAGAATCCTGATAAAAACGCCTAAAAAACTTCCCACCATCTTTTAAAAAAACAATGCAGTCTTTACCAACAAGTTTCTCCCAATCGCTCGCCTCCTTATTTAATATTCCCCCCACATAACTACCTGGTTCGTAATATGGACTCATTTCGTCGTTTGTAACCAGCATAGCCACTGCGCCATCATAAAGATTTCTAAACTTATCAACTTCATTAAGTATTGCAAGATCTTCATCTTCTTCTACGGGCAATTTAACATCACTGGGCATAGAAAAATAATGTTCTAAGGAACGCCTAACCGTAGGATCAAGCCCTTCCCCCGAGATTATCCAATTTTCATCCACAATTAAACCCGCACTTTGATACACAGCAATACAGCGTTTAAGGCCATTTTCAGTAAGTTTGTTCGTCCCATTCTCCCATGATTTTAAAGTAATCTCTGGTAGCTTATATTCTTTTTCTATATGGGCTCTTGTAAGTTGTAATATTGATCGAAGGTACTTAAGTCTTGCTCCAGGTGTATCCAAATTACGCTGAACTAATGTCTGAGACATAATCATAAATCTCCTTGTAAATAGATATTTATTATACGATAAAAAACTATTTTAACTCAAATAGTTAACTAAAAACAGATAATAAATATGGCGAAATATTTGCCATTTAGAAAACTTTAAAAGATCTCACTACTGGACTTATAGTGGTGCAATAAGGTACCTTTTACGCAAATTTTGATTAAAACTACTTGTTGTATGAAAACCATTCTTGAAGGATTAACCTTTGACGACATACTGATACTTCCAAATCACTCGGAGATATTGCCTAAAGATGTCACGTTAAATACCTCCCTGACTTCCGCCATTGCTCTCAATAACCCTTTAATTTCTGCTGCCATGGATACTGTAACGGAAGCAAAACTTGCTATTGCTTTAGCACACGAGGGAGGGTTGGGAATCATACATAAAAACATGCCATTAGAAACACAAGTGCGTGAAGTCAAAAAAGTAAAAAACTGCGAGAGTGGGATCGTTAGAAATCCTATCACTATTGAACCCGAAGCAACGTTAAACGAATTATTAACATTAATGGCAACTCACTTTATTTCTGGTGTCCCCGTCACCAAAAACGAACAATTGCTAGGCATCGTCACACACCGCGATAGTTGCCTTGAAAAAAATTTAGAAATTCCAGTCGCAAAAATCATGACGCCAAAGGAACGATTAATTACAGTAAAGGAAGGGACTCCCTTTGAAGAAATTACAAATTTGCTACGCGAGAATCGCTTAGAAAAAATACTTATTGTTGATAATGCATTTCGTTGTCGCGGTCTTATTACAGCAAAAGACTTGCAAAAAGCCAAAGAAAAACCACTAGCAAGTAAAGATAAGCAAGGTCAACTGCGTGTTGGAGCCGCCATAGGCATTGGCCCTGACACTAAAGAACGTACTGAAGCTCTGATAAAGGCTGGAGTTGATATTCTTTGTGTTGACACCGCACATGGGCATTCACAAAGCGTTATTAACATAGTTCGTCACTTAAAAAAAGAATATCCTGAGATACCTGTTATCGCCGGTAACATTGCAACGGCAGCTGCCGCTAAAGCTTTAGCATACGCTGGTGCAGACGTCGTAAAAGTAGGCGTAGGACCAGGTTCTATTTGCACTACGCGTATCGTAACGGGCGTTGGAGCTCCTCAAATTACCGCTATCATGGAAGTCGCGAACGCTTTGCAAGGAAAACCAGTTTCTATTATAGCTGACGGAGGAATCCGTTATTCGGGCGCTCTCTGCAAAGCGCTAGCAGCAGGAGCGCATGCTGTAATGATTGGTAGCCTTTTTGCTGGCACGGAAGAAGCACCAGGAGAAATAGAATTGTACCAAGGTCAACCTTATAAGACCTATCGCGGTATGGGCTCTATTGGAGCAATGCAACAAGGCTCTTCGGATCGTTATTTTCAAGACACGATTGAAGCAATTAAATTCGTTCCTGAAGGAATTGAAGGTCGTATCCCTTATAAGGGAGCTTTGCAAGCAGTCATTCATAATTTATTAGGAGGAATACGCGCAGGAATGGGATACACTGGCTGCCATAATATAAAGGAACTCCACGAAAAAGCACAATTTATAAAGATTACGACTGCAGGAATGCGTGAAAGTCATGTCCATAATATAAGTATTACAAAAGAGGCGCCTAACTACTTTAAAGAAACCTGAAAAATTTCACTATAAAACAATTAGAAATTTCATCGAAATTCTTACAGATAATTAACCTTTAAATAAAAAAACGGAGCGTAGACTACCATGACCATCCCTCAAGAGCGTATTTTGATTCTCGATTTTGGCTCCCAATATACGCCACTTATTGCAAGAAGAATTCGCGACCTACATATCTATTGTGAAGTTCATGCTTACGACATGCCTGAATCTAAAATTCAAGCTTTCGCACCCAAAGGCATTATTTTATCCGGAGGACCTGAGACTGTAACTTTAGATACAACACCACGTGCTCCAGAAATAATCTTTAAATTAGGCTGTCCGATTTTAGGCATTTGTTATGGAATGCAAACGATGGCGGAGCAACTTGGAGGAAAGGTTGTCCCCTGTTCGCACCGTGAATTTGGTCATGCCAAAGCTGAAATTACTAAAACTAACGAATTTCCTATTAAATTACTAGAAGGTATTATTGCTAAAGAAAATTCTCATCTCGATGTTTGGATGAGTCATGGCGATCACGTTGACCAAGTACCTCCAGGATTTACGGTAATACTTAAAACATCAAATACACCCATTGCAGGCATGGCTGATCTTGAGCAACATTTTTACGGGTTACAATTTCATCCAGAAGTGACTCACACCCAGAATGGTGAAAAAATATTGGAACAATTTGTTAAAGACATTTGTAATTGCCAATCTATATGGACAACACATTACATTTTAGAACATGAAATAGCAGAAATAAAACAAAAAGTAGGCAAGGACAAAGTATTATTAGCCTTATCGGGCGGTGTAGATTCTACCGTACTTGCGGCCTTATTACACAAAGCTATTGGTAAGCAACTTCTTTGTGTTTTTGTAAATACGGGATTACTACGAACTACAGATAAAGATTCAGTAATTCAAGCACTTGCAGATACGATGGGTATTTCCGTCGTAAAAATAGATGCGTCTGATCGTTTTTTAAAAGCTTTGATAGGCATCGTAGATCCTGAAGAAAAACGCAAAACTATCGGCAACCTCTTTGTAGAAATATTCGAAGAAGAAGCTAGCAAACACCCGGATATCACATGGTTAGCACAAGGAACTATTTATTCTGATGTCATTGAATCCGCTGCTGGCACTAACACACAAAAAACCTACGCTATAAAATCACATCATAACGTTGGCGGACTTCCTGATACGCTTAAATTGAAATTGTTAGAGCCTTTACGTGAGCTATTTAAAGATGAAGTTTGCGAATTAGGATTAGAATTAGGTTTACCTGCTGATTTAGTCTATAAACACCCTTTTCCAGGCCCTGGGTTAGCGATACGCGTTTTAGGGGAAGTAACGCTAAAAAATATTGATTTAGTCCGAAAAGCTGATGTTATTCTCCAAGAAGAGTTACGCAAACATAATCATTATAACAAGATAAGCCAAGCTTTTTGTGTATTTCTACCGGTTAATTCAGTGGGAGTCATTGGAGATGCACGTCAATATGCACCAATTATTGCCATCCGTGCAATAGAAACTATAGATTTTATGACGGCTCGCTGGGCGCACCTTCCTTATACTTTGCTAGAAACTATCTCCAATAGGATTATTAATGAAGTACGTGGTATTTCGCGCGTTGTATATGATATCTCAGGGAAACCGCCAGCTACTATCGAATGGGAGTAAAGTTTTTTTGTGTTTGGAGTATTTTTTTGCTCATGTATTCTATATGGTGAATCTTTTACTGCCAATCTATTTAAAAATCAACAAATACCCTACTTATCTCACTCCTATAACTTCTAATAATACCACAACAATAAATAACCCACTTTGACTTTAATCCTTTGATTCAATAGACTTCAAATTATCCATCTTAGTAACATACCCATTTATGCTACAACTTGTTAAAAATTGGCTATCACGATATGTTCTTGATCCGGAATTAGCTATTTTATGGTTTTTTTTAATCTTCATTATCGTCGTCTTCGCTTCTCTTGGAAAAATTCTCGCGCCTGTTTTTGTTAGTATTGTGATCGCCTATCTATTACAATGGCCTATTAGTTATTTAGAAAAGCTTCACTTACCTAGACTTCCAGCCGTTTTAGGGGTGTATATTAGCTTTCTCAGTCTAGTAATCTTAGGAATGATAGGTTTACTACCTTTACTCTTCCGGCAACTCAGTAATTTAATTGCAGAACTGCCTAATATGGCTGCACGAGGTCAAAAAATTCTATTATTTTTACCAACACGCTATCCCGGTTATATTTCCGTTCAGCAAATTCAAGATTTGATTATACAATTTAAATCTGGGTTAACTCATTTTGGTCAATGGATACTTTCTGCTTCTTTAATCTACATTCCAAATATCATTGCCTTTGCAATTTATTTTGTATTAGTACCCTTATTAGTTTACTTTTTTTTATTAGACCAAAAGAAAATTCTAGTATGGTTCGCTCAATATTTACCGGAAAAACGGCGTTTAATTTCACAGGTTTGGACAGAAGTCTATGAACAAACAGGAAATTATGTAAGAGGGAAAGCTTTAGAAATGCTGATCGTTTGGATTATTACGTATTTATCTTTTGCATTGTTAGGCCTTCAATACGCAATGTTAATAAGTGTCCTGGTAGCTCTTTCTGTTATAATCCCTTATATTGGCGCCGTTATGGTAACGATTCCTGTTGTAATTATTGGTTTTTTACAATGGGGTTGGACTGCGCATTTCGCCTATCTTATTGCTATTTACACTATCATCATCACCTTAGACGCAAATGTACTGGTTCCTTTTTTATTTTCTGAGGCAGTGGACTTACATCCTGTTACAATAATTATTGCCGTACTAGTATTCGGAGGACTACTTGGATTTTGGGGAGTTTTTTTTGCTATTCCCTTAGCCAGTGTTATAAAAGCTATTCTAAGTGCAGTAGCTTATAAAAAACCTTCTTCTACCCAACAACTAAATTATTAGAATAAACTATTTTTTAATCTAATTCGCCTACTGCCAACAAAACTTCCCTAACATGGCCTGATACTTTGACCTTTCGCCATTCGCGGCGTAATATACCTTTTTTATCAATTAGAAAAGTGCTACGTTCTATACCACGAGTTTTTTTGCCATACATAACTTTTTCTTTTAATACTTTATAAAGCTCGCAAACAATTTGATCCACGTCGGCTAATAATTCAAAAGGAAATTGTTGTTCTGTTTTAAACTTCATGTGCAATTTTAAAGTATCGCGCGAAATACCTACGATAATGGTATTGAGTGAAGCGAATTTCTTATAATGTTCGGTAAAGTCTTGGCCTTGTTGCGTACACCCAGAGGTACAATCTTTAGGATAAAAATATAAAACTATATTCTTGCCAATAAAATCCCTTAAAGAAAATATTTTTCCATCTGTTGATGGCAATGTAAACTCAGGAGCAAGGTGATTAATGGCTAACATGTTTAATAACTTTTAAAATTACAAATAGTTAATGCAATAAACACTAATTTTTCTGGGGCTCCATAGCCACATCAAAATTATTATCGTCACAAAATATAATAAAATGTTCACGAAAATCAGCAACTAAATAATTTTCATGAAAACCAAAAGATAATGAAATACCTAACATTGCTGCTTCCGTTATAGGTGCTTTGTAAGCTTCTACATGAATATTATAAAGCGTTAATTCATGTTTAAGCAAAAACTGGATAAGCTTCGCTAAAACATCTGAAGTATCCGGCGCAACAATATAGGAAGAGTAAGGAAAAATATCCGGTTGGGGAGAACGAAATTGTGTGCGAGCAACTAAAACTTGTCCTTCAAATTTTTTTATAGAAGACTCGAATTTTGCGACAGTATTCCAAGCTCCCCCAATCAACAAAGTCATGGTGACATGGGTAGCTGTCGTATTAACACGTGCATCCATAACATGGCAACCGCTCTGCGCAACTAAATTAAAAACTTCACCAATTACGGGTGATTTACTAAAGCCTAGGATAACAACAACCAGGTTTTCCATAAGTATTAATCATGTTTTTCTAACGAGCCGGTAGTCTATTCTTTTTTAATGATCTTGTCACTAGGGCAACTAGGTAAGGGCCATTAAGGCTAGACTCCTAAGAAAGTAGGCATCTTAACTTTTCATATTGTAAGCAAAGAGCTTACTAAAATAAATGATTAAATAAAATACTTACGGGTAGTAATCATTACTCTACTTAACATCGGGAGTTATTTCCAAATTTACCATCTGCTGGTATAACTAAATGTCTAGACCCTATTATTATTAGGGTTTTCACAATTTAATATCTAAAAAGATAATTATTGGCGGCTGGGAAATATGGAGAAAAACAGATGAATAACGAGCAAATCAAACAACTCGAAAAAGAACTTTGGGATTCCGCCGATAATTTACGTGCAAACTCGAAGTTAACGGCAGCAGAATATAAAGACCCTGTATTGGGACTGATTTTATTACGCTATGCACAAAACCGCTATGAAGAAGCTAAAACAAACCTAGAAAGGTCTATTCCTAATGGACCTCGGGGGAAAAGAGAACTGACTAAAGATGACTTTTTAGCGGCAGGAGCATTAAAACTCCCTCAAGCTGCACAATATAATTATTTAGCAAATTTACCAGAAAATAAAGATATTTGTGAAGCTGTCAATCAAGCCATGCTATTAATTGAAAAAGAATACAAAGGGCTTGCGGGTATATTGCCAAAAAATTACCAACAACTCGATGCAGATTTATTGCGAGAATTAATTCGTGTTTTTAATAAGGATGCCATCAAACAGATTCAAGGTGATGCATTTGGCCGTATTTATGAATACTTTCTAATGAAATTTTCAATGAGTGGTGCCGGTGCTCAAGAAGGTGGTGAATTTTTCACGCCACCTTCATTGGTTCAGTTGATCGTTAATTTTATTGAACCGGATCACGGTATTATCTATGACCCTGCCTGTGGTTCAGGTGGTTTATTTGTGCAAACAGGCTATTTTATCCGCAGCCATAACCAGCGTCAGGTCAGCGAAGCAATTACCGTTTATGGTACAGAGTTAAAATCGAATACAGCAAAATTGGCCAAAATGAATTTAGCCATTCACGGTATTGAAGGAAAAATTCTAGAAGATAATAGCTATTATTCTGACCCTTTTAATTTAGTGGGCAAATGCGATTTCGTGATGGCTAATCCTCCATTTAATGTGAATCGAATCGACAAAAAAAAAGAGTTTGTCAAAAATGACAAACGCTTATTTTCGGACGTTGGCATTCCCAAAGCAGATAATGGTAATTATCTGTGGATTCAATATTTCTATCATTACTTAAATAAAAAAGGTCGTGCAGGTTTTGTGATGGCATCATCGGCCACTGACGCAGGTAATAGTGAAAAATTAATACGGCAAAAACTTATTGCAACCGGCGCAGTAGATTGCATCGTGTCAATTGGCAATAACTTTTTCTATACCCGGTCCCTACCCTGCCATGTATGGTTTCTTGATCGCAGCAAAAACAAGCTAAATAAAAATAACATATTGATGATCGACGCGCGCAATACCTATCGACAAGTCACACAAACCTTACGTGATTTTAGTCCTGAACAACTTGAAGGCTTAACCACTATTATAAAAGCGTATCGTGGAGAAAATGTAGTCAAGCTATTTAAATCAAATCCATGGTTAAAGACCCATTTTACCCAAGGTCAATATGAAGACATTGCCGGGCTTTGTAAAATTGTAACACTTGAAGAAGTTGAAACAAATGATTGGAGTTTAACACCCGGCCGGTATGTCGGTTATAAAATAGAACTTGATAAAGATTTTGATTATGAAAAGCGGATAGGCGAGATTCATAATAAACTAAAATCGCTTACACAAGAAGCTAATACGCTAATGGATAAAATTATTGGTGTTTAATTATAATGAAAATTTTCTGGAAAGAACTCCCTATTAAACAACTATGCTATAAGGTTATAGATTATAGAGGAAAAACACCTCCAAAAGTATCAAGTGGAATTAAACTTGTTACCGCAAGAGTTATAAAGGAAGGTAGAATTTTAGAGGATGTTAAGCACGAATACATTTCGGAATATCTGTATTCAGAAGTTATGAGACGCGGTATTCCGCAGATAAATGATATACTTATTACAACAGAAGCGCCTCTTGGTCAAATCGCACTAGTAAAAACAGGTGAAAAAATTGCATTAGCTCAACGAATTATTTTGCTAAGACCTAATTTAGATAAGGTTACCCCGTATTTCTTATACTCGATGTTAAGGTCCCCCTTAATACAAAGTAAGCTTTCATCAAAAGCAACAGGAACAACTGTCGCAGGGATAAAAAACCAAGAACTACAAAAAGTTATGGTACCTATTCCCACACTAATGGAGCAGAAAAAAATCGCCAATATTCTAGCTTGTTATGATAGCTTAATTGAAAATAATCTTAAACAAATCAAATTACTTGAAGAACTAGCTCAGATTACCTATAAAGAATGGTTCATACATCTGCGTTTTCCAGGTTATGAAAACACACCAATTAATCTTGATACAGGACTGCCTAAAAATTGGGGAAAAGTCAAACTAAAAAGGGTAATCAAATTAAATTATGGAAAAGCGTTAAAATCAGATCAACGTATACTTGGCACTATACCTGTTTATGGCTCTTCAGGGATAATAGGTTGGCATAACGAAAGTCTAGTTAATGGACCTGGCATCGTCGTCGGCCGAAAAGGAAATGTTGGAAATGTTTTTTGGACAGAAAATAATTTCTGCCCTATTGATACCGTTTATTTTGTTACATCAAAGTATAGTTTACATTTTATATATTTTTCACTAAAGCAATTAAAATTTGATAGCCATGATGCCGCTGTCCCTGGTTTAAATCGAGAAGCCGCTTATGCATTAGAAATTAATTTACCAAACCAAAGGCTTCTATCAACGTTTTCTAATTATGCTATTAAAATTTTTAGCTCTATAGAAATACTTAAAAAACAAAATCGCCTACTTAAAGAAGCCCGCGATATCCTGCTTCCACGACTGATGACGGGATTAATTGACGTAGAAAAATATGATTCAGCAAAATTATTGGAAAAAGCGATAACTGCATGAGTGATGATTACTCAGAAGATAAATTAGTTGAAGGAAGTGCGGAGCAAGTATTAAAAGAACTTGGCTGGCAGGTTATTTATGCCTGGGGCAAAGAAACCTTCGGTGATAATGGTCTATTAGGTCGAGATAATAAATCTGAAGTTATCTTAACACGTTACCTGCGTAGCGCATTAAAAAAATTCAATCCAGATCTACCCGACACGGTTTATGAACAGGCGATTCAACACATTATTGAACAGCCCGCAGACAAAACCTTAGTAAAAATTAACCAAGAAAAACATGAGTTATTAACTCAAGGCATTAAAGTTACTTATCAAGATGAAAAAAAGCAACTCATTGAAAAACGATTACGTGTCTTTGATTTTGATAACCCATTCAATAATGAATTTATAGCCGTTCGGCAACTGCAAATACAGGGTGAAGTATACCATTGCCGACCGGATATGATTGGTTTTGTCAATGGTATTCCATTACTATTGATCGAGTTTAAAGTACACTATACTAAACTTATCGATGGCTACGAAAAAAATTTAACCGACTATAAATTGAAAATTCCAGCTATCTTCTACTGTAATGCTTTCATTATTCTTAGCAACGGACTCGATACCAAGATCGGAACCCTTACCAGTCCTTATAAATACTTCCTAGAATGGAAACGAATTAAAGAACATGATGAGGGAATTGTGAGCTTAGATACTGTATTGCGCGGTACCTGTGATCCTAAACACTTAATGGACATTTTTGAAAATTTTTTATTGTTTGATGATGGCGGCAGTGAAGGTCATATCACTAAACTGATAGCAAGAAATCATCAATATATCGGTGTGAATAAAGTCATTAAACAGATGCACTATATTGAGCATGTAAAAGGTAAACTCGGCGTCTTTTGGCATACACAAGGTTCGGATAAATCCTATTCCATAATATTTTTATGCCAGAAAATTCATCGTAAATTCGGTGGTGCTTATACATTTTTGATTGTAGCCGATCGCTCGGAGCTAGAAAACCAGCTTTATGATAACTTTACCAGTGTAGGTGCTATCACAGAAAAAGTACCCAAAGCGGTGGTTGCTACAAACCGTCAAGATTTAAGGCGATTATTAGCTGAAAATCACCGCTATGTATTTACATTAATCCATAAATTTTCATTTGATCCTAAAAAAGAGAACGAATATCCGCTAATTACTGAACGCAAAAATATTATTGTCATTTCTGACGAAGCACATCGCACGCAAGCTGGAAAATTTGCACAAAAC
>JAVHYG010000051.1:10687-11102 GCA_031119195.1 Rickettsiella sp.
TTTTAAAGGCATACCGAATGCCTCGTACTTAGGATTTACTGGCACCCCCATCATCAAGGACGAACTAGAAGTCACTAAAAATATTTTTGGTGAATATGTCTCTATCTACGACTTTAAACGTGCTGTCGAGGATGGGTCAACACTACCACTGTGTTATTATAATCGTGGTGAAAAGCTCAATATTGAAAATCCACAACTCGATGATCGTATGGCCGAAACGATTGAACATGGGGATCTCAATGAAAACCAACGCATCAGCCTGCAACAAAAATTTAGACGAAAATATATTATTCTCACCTCGGAAAAACGCCTAACTGCAATCGCTAAAGATATTGTTTGGCACTTTAATGAGCGTAGTTATCAAGGCAAAGCCATGCTTGTAGCCTTAGACAAACCCACAGCACTGTGCCTGTAT
>JAVHYG010000052.1 GCA_031119195.1 Rickettsiella sp.
AATGAGCCGTGGTAGCACCTGGTTGGATACAGGAACACACGATGCATTATTAGAGGCCTCGCATTTTGTACAGGTATTTGAAAAACGCCAAGGACTAAAAATAGCGTGTCTTGAAGAAATCGCCTGGCGAAAAGGGTTTATCAACGATACACAGCTAGAAGCCTATGCACATAAATTTTCATCAAACAGTTACGGACATTATTTACTTGATATAATTAAAAGAGAATTATGAAAATAATCGAAACACCTTTAGCTGGCTTAGCTATTATAGAACCAAAAAAATTTATCGATACGCGTGGTTTTTTTTTAGAATCGTTTCAAGAAAGAAACTACCAAAAATTACTTAATGTTAATTTTGTACAGGACAACCTATCTCATTCAAAAAAAAATGTATTACGTGGTTTACATTATCAAGTGCAACAACCACAAGCTAAACTTGTCTCTGTGATAAAAGGTTGTGTGTTTGATGTAGCTGTTGATATTAGAAAAAAATCCACAACGTTTGGAAAATGGTTTGGGATAATTTTAGATGATAAAAATCATCGTCAGCTATTTATACCTAAGGGCTTTGCACATGGTTTTTATGTATTAAGTGAAACGGCAGATTTTCATTATAAATGTAGTAATTATTATAATCCCGCTACAGAACTTGGAATTTTATGGTCTGATAGTAATTTAAGCATTACTTGGCCTAAAAACAACGATGTGTTACTGTCTGAAAAAGATAAACTACTCCCTACTTTAGAAAATATACCTCAAGAACACTTATTCAACGACTAATTACCGTACTTAAGCCTCATTACCAACGCCATTTCCATGCATAGTAAACTGCTGATTTTATAGCAATCCACGCCATGCGTTTATTATGATATGCAGCTCTTTTCCAGGCGTGTTTTATCTTAACCGAAGGTACATAGGCAATTTGCGACACTTTTGCTAACCGTCTTCCTAAATCTGAGTCTTCATAATACATAAATATTTTTTCATCGAAACCTTTAATAGCTTTTAATATAGCTAATCGACAAAACATAAAACATCCCGTAGGATTGGTTAGATTAAAAATAGGGCTATCATAATCTTTGTTACGCATTTCGAACCTTTCCAATTGATTCTTAAATATGTTTCTCAAAAGATTCGGGGCAAATCGACGTAAAAAACTGATCCAGAGTCGTGGGTTTTCCTTGCAAAGGTAAACTCGTTTATTAGTTACATCATAAACGTCAGGAACTAGCATACTTACATTAGGATTAGCTTGCATAAAGGCAACTGCATTTCTTAGAGTCTCAGTCATAGTATAAACATCACTATTAATAATTAGATGGTAATCAGCAACGCTAGAAAAAATAGCTAGGTTATGCCCATACCCATAACCACCATTTTTAGACGACAAAATATATTGAATGGGTAAATCAGAAAAATACCGTAAACAAGCTTCCTTAATAGTTGAAACTTTGTTTAACTCACACGCACCATTGTCAACAATAGTAATCACATATTCAAATTCCTTAGGAATTGAGAGAATAAGGCTTGTCAAACAATCTTTTATATCTGAAAAATTTTCATTATAAACCACTATACTAATCGATAATGTAATTCTCATTAACCCTTTCCTTAGCTATGCAACGTAAAGGCTTTTTTTGCGCGACGAGGAAAGCACCGCGATTTTCTCCTTGAGTAACGGAATACAAACTCAGTTTGCCCGCCATACGAAAGGGGTATATCGCTCACCTTGAAAGTTTAAGGTTCCGCATTGTCAGTTGTGAGCAGTATATTTATTTTTCTAAAATTTTTTCATATAAAGCACGCACACGCTGAATCATAAGCTGATTCGCAAATCGTTTCTTGGCATAATGGTAAGCAGATTGTCCAAAGATTCGGCATAAATAAGGTTCTCGGTAAAACCGTTCTATAGCTTTTGCGAGTAAGAAAGGTGAGCGAGGAGGAACAACGAAGCCCGTTATACCATCCTGATTAACTCTACTCATACAATTTGTCACCTCACAACTAATAAGCGGTTTAGCACAAGCCATTGCCTCCAATTGAACAATTCCGAAAGCCTCGTTTTGCTCAATTGAAGGTAAACAAAATACATCGCAGGCATGATAATAAACAGGCAAATCATTTTTTTTTATTTCACCTAAAAAATAAACTTGCTTTTCCAATTGCAATTTTTTAACATGCTTTTTCAGCATCGCGGTTAAAGGTCCCTTTCCGCCTAATAACAAAATAAGATTAGCAGGAAGGTATGACATTGCCTCGATCAAATAATAAAAACCTTTATAAGTGACATGTCGCCCTAAGGCAAATACGATAAAGCAATTAATAAACTGCTTACGAATAAAACTGATTTTTTCTTTATATTCACTTGCTAAAAAGTTCTCAAACACAATTCCATACGGAATAAGCTGTATAATTTTACGCCGTCTTGCAACACCCAATTGTAATGATTTTTCTGCCAAATAGGACGTAGAAACTATTAACGCACTCGTTTTTTCTAACAAACGATCAATCCATGGTTGGTAAACCAATAATAAGCGTTTTTGTTGAATAATATCACTGTGCCAGCTAATAATTCGTTTCACTGAATGCGGTAAAACTTGTGAAGCAAAATGCGCCATAGGATTTGGCAAATGTAAATGAACAATGGAGAACTGATAATGTTGATGAAGTTTTTTTATATGATAATGCAATGTCGGACAAAGTGGCGTACGCGATAATAATCCTACTAATGGCACGCTGATTTCTAAGTAATGCGTATGTTCTATTGTTTTAGTCTCAAATCTATCATTGGCAGCAACTTTTAGCAACTGAAAAAATGGGCTCAAGCCTTGTAATAAATTATCAACTGCTGTTTCTATGCCCCCTACTTGCCAATGAGAAAATTTACCGAGATGTAAAATTCTTTCCATGAGCAACATTTATCCTATCTAAGATAATTTTATACTATTGATATAGAAAAAACTATGTGTTTCAATAATTGGCCTAAATCAAAGAAATAACAAAGCAAGCTGGAAATAGGCAGAACCCTCGTGGGATACCTAAGCCTATTTTCAAAAACATGGATCAAAAAGCAGATTTTCGTAAGAAAAAAAGCTTATTAATTCAAGGATGAAATAAAATGCTGATCCCTGTCATACTATCTGGCGGAAATGGTACTCGATTATGGCCCGTCTCTCGTGCAGCATACCCTAAACCTTTTATTCGATTCAATGATTCGCTTTCACTACTACAAACAAGTTATCAGCGCGCACTAAATCTCCCCAATGTAACGCAAATACTCACCGTAACAAATTCTGAATATTATTATCAAAGCAAAATAGAGCTTACTACACTTCCAAATTTTAATCCTCAAAAAAAATTTAGCTTTTTACTTGAACCAATTTCTCGTAATACAGCACCTGCCATTGCACTAAGCGCTTTATTTGTTCAAAACTTAATTAATTCCGATGCAATTTTACTCATTTTACCTGTCGATCATACTATTATTAATCAAAGTAAATTCAACACATGCGTAGAACACGCCGCTTATTTAGCCAAAAAAGGATTATTAGTAACGTTTGGCATTATTCCAAATAAAGCAGAAACTGCCTATGGTTACATTAAATATACCGATGTTTATGATACGAGTCAGGGATATTACGTAACTAGTTTTCATGAAAAACCCTCATTAACTCAAGCAAAAGTTTTTATAGAACAAGGTAATTATTTATGGAATTCAGGTATTTTTTGTTTTTCAGCACGTACATTACTGCGAAACTTAGAAAAATATAATCCTGGACTTTACATTAAAATTTTACACTGCTGGAAGCTAACAAAAAAAAATATTTTTTTTCAAAAAAAATTTTTTTCTAAACTAATTTTAGATAAAAAAAGTTTCTATCAAATAGACAAAATCTCCATTGATTATGCTTTAATGGAAAAAACAAAAAATATAGTAGTAATCCCCGCTGATTTTGGTTGGTCTGATATCGGCTCCTGGGACGTTCTTGATACATTAATTAAACCCGATGAAAACAATAATCGAATAAATGGTGATGCAATTTTACAAAAAAGTATAAGTACAACTATCTATAATCAAAATACTTCAAAAAAACGTGTCATTGCAGCATTGGGTCTCAAGAATTTAATTATTGTTGATACTAACGATGCAATACTTATAGCAAACAAACTTTATTCACAAAATATTAAAGAACTGGTAGAAGAATTAAAGAACAATGATTATAATGCATATCAATATCATCAAACTGTATACCGACCCTGGGGAAAATATACTGTTTTAGAACACGAAAAAAATTATAAACTTAAACGGATTGTTGTTAATCCTCACAATAGTTTATCCTTGCAAATGCATGAGCATCGCTGTGAACATTGGATAGTCATCTCAGGAATAGCGACAGTTCAAAATAATCAATCCAGCTTAACTTTAAAAGAGCAAGAATCGACTTTTATCCCACTGGGTCATAAACATTGTCTCAGTAATTTAACCTCCAAAGAACTTATCGTTATTGAATTACAACTTGGAGATTATTTAGGTGAAGATGATATAATTCGGTTTAAAGCTGATTATGAAATTAACCCTCATGAAGAACAAGCAATTACCTGTTGATAAACCTTAACCGTTTTATTGACACTTTTTTTCCAAGTAAACTGTGCTGCTTGAATAGGCCCTTGATATTTTAGCTTCTCACGTAAAAAATTATCCGTTAATAACTGATTTAGTTTATCAGTTATAGCCCCTACATCTAAAGGATTTACTAATAATGCAATACCTCCTACAACCTCAGACATACTAGACGTATTGGAGCTCAGCGTCGGTATTGCGCTAGCAAGCGCTTCCAATAAAGGAAGTCCAAATCCTTCATAAAGTGACAAATAAACAAAGCCATATGCTCCTGAATATAAAAAAGGTAGATCACCACTTGCAACATACCCCAAACAGTACAATTCTTCTTTATTAATCAATTGTTTAATTAACTTCCATAATCTACCTATACCCCAGCCGGGTAAACCTACTAACACTAATGGAAATTGTTTACGCTGATGTTCGGGTAACTGCTTAAAGGCTTGAACTAAACGTTCTAAGTTTTTCCTTGGTTCTAACGTTCCTACACTCAAAATATAAGTTTTTCCTGATAAGCCATATCGCGTTAATACAGGATTCACCTCTAAAAGTTGACGTTTTTTAAAAACAGTAGACACACCATGATAGATCACTGTTATTTTTTTAGAAGGTATTTTAAAGTAGTTACGAAGTTCATTACAAACAGCATGAGAACCAGTAATAATATGATCCGCGTCACTTAAACTACGAGGTAAATAACGTAATAAAAAATTTACTCTTCCTTTAGGATGCAATCCCGGATGATAAATATGTGATAAATCATGTACAGAACAAATTTTAAGCCCAGAATAAGGCCGTAAAATGTAACAAGGTTCATGATAGATAAAATTTTCAGAGGAAAAATATTTATTTCTCTTATAAAAGCTAAAGTTATAATAATTATGTAGAAAATCATAACTGCCCGAATAACATTGAATTAATTTCTTTATTATTGATTGAAAAGATTTTTTCTCATACGTTACATCGTAATCACTACGTGGAATAGATATAAGTTGTTTAATAGCATTATGTTTTGCTAATTCTCTTATTAAATGATGGATATACCACCCAATTCCAGTAAGAGGATGTTTCAACCCGTACATGCTGAAAAGTAATTTCATCTTTGTAAAAACGTTGAGTGTCAATAAATTGCTTCAGCTATCGAATATACCTATATAAAATATTTATATCCAAGCTTTGTGGAATTTAGATAAGATTTTTGCTACCATCTCCTCTTTCAAAGGACTGAAAATGACAAACAAAGCATTTATTACAGGAATTACTGGCCAAGATGGTTCCTACCTCGCTCAATTTTTACTTAAGAAGAAATATAAAGTTTATGGGTTAATTGCACGTCGTACCAGCGATAGCCTATGGCGTCTAAGAGAATTAAAAATTGAAGAGGATGTCACATTAATTAATGGTGATATGATGGATCCTGCTTCTTTAGTACGTGCGATGGAAGTATCAGAAGCAGATGAAATCTATAATCTTGCCGCACAAAGCTTCGTTGGCACCTCTTGGGAACAACCTAGTTTAACAGGACAAGTGACAGCCTTAGGTGTAACTAACCTTTTAGAAGCGATTCGTCTAACACATCCCAAAGCAAAATTTTATCAAGCTTCAAGTAGTGAAATTTTTGGTTTAGTTCAAACTCAAAAACAAAATGAAAAAACACCTTTTTATCCACGTAGCCCTTATGCAGTTGCCAAAGTATATGGACATTGGATAACTGTAAACTATCGAGAAAGTTTTTCTATGCATGCCTCGAACGGCATCCTATTCAATCACGAATCACCCTTAAGAGGACTTGAATTCGTTAGTCGAAAAATTAGCCATGCAGTAGCACGCATTAAAAAAGGAAAATTAAAAAAGTTACATTTAGGAAATATCGATGCAAAACGTGACTGGGGATTCGCTGGAGATTATGTTGAAGCAATGTGGCTAATTCTACAACAGAAAATTCCCGATGATTATGTCATTGCTACAGGATATAGCACTACCGTGAGAGATTTATGTAAACTTGCCTTTAACTATGTGGAATTAGACTACAGAGATTATATTGTTATTGATCCAAAATTTTTTCGCCCAGCTGAAGTTGATCTGCTACTAGGAAATCCTAGTAAAGCAAAACAAAAGTTTGGCTGGCAAGCCAAAACTAGTATAGAAGAGTTAATGATTATGATGGTAGACGCTGATTTGAACAGAACTTAAGGCATGTTGACAATAGCACGATGATGGCTAAAAAGAATTGTTGTTCTGCGCTTCGTTACTCACATACGCTAAGTATGCTCCGTTACGCTACTCAAAAAACAATTTTTTTCTCTCATCCTAGCATAATTGTCAACACGCCCTAACAAGAAATTAATTATTCATCGATAAATTAACTATTTTTTATGTCAATTACTAACTATTTTAAAAAAAATAAAAAAATAAAAAATATTAAAAAAAATTTTTTATATAAAAATTTTATATTTTATATTTATATAAGCATTAAAGATGCAGTTAGCTTACTTTTAACTGTAAAAAAATATTTTTTGAAAAAATTTTTATCGCAGTTAATTTACTTTACAAAAAAATATACTCCTATTGGATTAAAAATAAAAATAAAATATAAAATTTTACTTTATCCTAAAACTATTCAACTTTTAAAAGCTGTCCGTGCATGGTTAAATAATTTCTCTAATCCTAAAAAAATAATTTTTATCGACTATCTTTTAATTTCGCTCATCCGCTGGATATTTTTACCCATTTTAAACTCTATTTTAACTAAAAAAAAGTGGAAATCTCTTACTTTGCAACAATTAAAACGTTCTCCTCAATTTAAAATAAAAGTAAAAAAAAATTCAAATTTGAATGTAAACCACAATAATATATATATAGAAATATCTTTTATAAATATAGAAAAAAACAATGCATTAACAAACACAACAGAACAAATTTATAAAGATTTAAAAGTACACTTACAATCCAGCCCATTAATAATAGATTAATTACATGAGACTTATCATAGACTTACAAAGTGTACAAGGTATCAGTCGAAACCGAGGGATTGCTCGTTATAGTCTGGAATTAAGCAAAGCACTCATTCGTCAAGCAAATCAGCATGAAATTTTTCTTTTATTAAATGCTAATTGTTCAAACACAATTGAATCCGTACGAAATATTTTCAATGATTTAATACCACAAGAACAAATCAAAGTTTTCGAATCTCCAACAAAAATTTCAGGCCATGATCATAAAAATTACTGGCGCATACAAGCCGCAGAAAAAATCAGAGAATATTTTTTAGAGAGTTTATCGCCTGATATTGTCTATATTTCTAGCCCATTTGAAGGATGGATTGATGATGCCCCTATTTCAATTGGACACTTTAACCATAATTATCTCACTGTCTCTACTTTATATGATCTAATTCCTTTCATATATCCCGATTTTTACATAAAAAATTCTGGGGCACCGCATTTTTTTATAAAAAAAATGCAATTTTTAAAACAAATAGATTTTTTACTGACTATATCAGATTCCACTTCAAAGGAAGCGGTAGAGCTTCTTTCATTTCCTAGCGACCGTATTGCTAACTGTTCAGTTGGTGTAGACAAAAAATTTATGTCTTGCGCTAACAGTGGAGAAAATTTACATGAATTAAAAGAATATGGAATTAAACGTGAATTTATATTTTATATTGGAGGATTTGACTTCCGAAAAAATGTCAGAAGACTTATAGAAGCTTTTTCACTTTTATCAACTGAACTAAGAAAAAAATACCAATTAGTTGTTATAGTCACTAGCACTGAATCACTTATAGGCCACTTCACGCATGCCTACTGTACTCATTTTAAACTTAATGCAGATGAGGTTATTTTTATAAGCTATGTACCCGAAGATAAGCTTATAACTTTATATAGTACATGTAGCCTATTTGTGTTTCCATCACTGCATGAGGGTTTTGGCCTACCTATCATAGAAGCCATGGCCTGTGGCGCTCCTGTCATCAGCTCTAATGTTAGCAGCATGCCAGAAGCAACTGGCTGTCCGGAAGCTTTATTTGATCCAACGACACCACAAAGTATAGCCAAAAAAATAACTGAAGTTTTGACAAACAAAAAATTACAAGAATTTCTTAAAGTACATGGCGCTAAACAAATAAAAAAATTTACGTGGGAAAACACAGCAAGAAAAACATTACAAATATTAGAAGATTTATATAAAAATAAAAAAAATTCGCTTATAACTATCGCGTCAAACTATAATAAAAAAAAATTAGCTTATATTTCTCCTTTACCAGGAGAAAAAACTGGGATTTCAGACTACAGTGCCCTAGTTGTACCTGAGCTCGCTTGTTTTTATGAAATAATATTGATTACTAACCAAACAATTATAGAGAACGACTGGCTAAAAGCAAATTTCTCAATAAGAAATGTAGATTGGTTTACAAAACATGCAAATTTATTTGATGTAGTTTTGTATCAATTTGGCAATTCAAATTTTCATTACTACATGCTAGATCTATTAAATGCTTATCCAGGTATTGTAGTATTACATGATTTTTTCTTAAGTGGACTATTTCATTGGACAAGCGTAAACATACCCAGTAAAAAAAACATTTTTTATCGTGCGTTGTATGATTCACATAGTTTTGCGGGAATCGCTCACCATCAAATAAAAGGTAGAGCAGATACCGTGAAACTATATCCTTGTAATATTTCAATTCTAAAAAGAGCATTAGGTATAATTACGCATTCTAACCATGCAATCAGCTTAGCAAAACGTTGGTATGGATCCTCAATTGCAAGAAGGTTTATTGCCGTAACGCCACCACATTTAAATAAAACTGTTTCAAATAATACTCAAAAAATAGCTAGGAATAATTTAGGCTTCACTCAAGATGATTTTATAATTTGCTCATTTGGTTATCTACACCCCAATAAACTCAATCATCGTTTAATTTCAGCTTGTTTAACTTCTTTATTAACTAATAAACATAATATACATCTAATTTTTATTGGAGAACGATATAGCGGTGATTATGATGAAAAACTATTAAATTTAATTAATTTAAACAAGCTACAAAAAAAAGTACATTTTACAAACTTTGTCAAAAAAGACTTCATGGAAAATTACTTTTTAGCAACTAACATCGCGGTGCAATTGCGCACTGATTCTCGAGGTGAAACCTCAGCAAGTTTATTAAATTGTTTATCTTATGGAATACCGACCATAGCGAATAATCATGGTAGTATTAAAGAAATCGATGATCAGGCTATGCTTAAATTAAATGATAATTTTACTGATGAAGAATTAAATATAGCCATTTATAATCTTTACAAAAATGAAAACTTATGCAAAGAAATATCTATAAATGCTCTAGACTATATAAAAAAACATCATCATCCTGCTGAAACTGGAAAAAAATACTATAATGCTATTGAATATTTTTATCAACATAATGAAAATTACAAAGAAAATCATCTTATTAAGAATTTATCGAAAAGTATTATTCAACAACCCAATGAAGAGGATCTAGTAACAGCAGCTAAAGCTATTTCGGCAAATCGTAGCGTAATAGGTCCTCCTCGATTACTTATGGATATTTCAGCATTAAAAGAAAACATCCATACTGAGCAAGTCTATACAAACCTACTAATAGAATTTATAACCTCGTCATTACCTGATTTACGCATTGATGCTATCTATTATAATATTACAAATAACCAGTATTATTGTGCTGTAGATTTTTTTGCGCAACAACTTCACCTTTCTGAAGGTGTCATTAACGATATGCCATTAGAAATTTCTTCTAGCGATACCTTACTAATCTTTAATATATCTAGACAAACACTAATACAATCTATTTCCACTATTGAAAATTGGCATGCAAAAGGTGTAAAAGTATACCTATTAATGTCAAAAAAAAATATAAACAATAAAATTTTCTCAAACACAGAAGATCTAGAATTTCAAACAATATTAAAAAAATTAGCTATACTAGTAAACGGCTTTATTAGTTTGGAAAAAGAGGATTTACCCACACTCATACTATGGTTAAACTCTATCTCATATGAAAAAAATAATTCGCCAAAAATAGGATGTTTAGATCTAAAAAATAGTGACAAAACACTCAACGAATTACTAAAACTACTCATAAAACAACAATGGTCTACTG
>JAVHYG010000053.1 GCA_031119195.1 Rickettsiella sp.
CTCATATCCTTAATTGTTCAGCATTCACTAACACAGACGCACATAACCAGACCTCTTGCATAACTCCAAAGATCATTTAAGATAAAATTTTCACAGATTAACAAAAGGAGATGTAGCGCATGTCATTTGTTAACGTTCATAATGAGTGGGATCCCGTGGAAGAAATTATTGTGGGTACAGCAGCGTATGCAAATTTTCCCGGTCAAGGTGATAAAATATTTGAATTAACATTAGATTCAAATGTTGATCAGTATACAACTACTTATCCTACGGTTTTACCTAAAAAAATAATTGAAGAAACGGAGGAAGATGTTAATTTATTTATAGAAGAATTAAAGAAATTAGCCATAAAAGTCAAGAGGCCCACTCCAATTGAACCTAAAAATAAAATTAGAACTTTAGATTGGGAAACAGAGCATTATTTTTGTTATTGTCCCGGGATTTATTATTAGCCATTGGAAACTCAATTATTGAATGTCCGAGCGGCTTTCGATCTCGATATTTTGAGACTTTATCCTACCAGGAGATACTCATAGAGTATATGAAAAATGGATCGCAATGGATTTCTGCTCCCAAACCAAGATTGTTAGATTCTAGCTATAATCATTCACGTTCTGAACAATCCATACTTAATAATTATGAGCCTATTTTTGATGCCGCAAATGTACTACGTGCTGGAAAAGATATTTTTTATCTAGTATCGGATTCAGGTAATGAACTAGGAGGACAATGGCTGCAAAGTAATTTGGGATCTAATTATAACGTCCATCTCTGTAGAAATATTTATTCTTCTGTACATATTGACACAACACTTTGTTTTTTAAAACCGGGCTTGGCTCTAATTAATCCAAAAGTTAATCAAGAGTATTTACCTGAGCCTTTAAAAAAGTGGAAACTGTTGATTTGTCCTAAAATGGTTGAGGTTAACTACTCTGATATACGTCCCATAGCTTCAGTTTGGTTGGGAATGAATATTTTAATGTTGTCCCCTGAATTAGCTGTAGTAGATAAGCATCAATTACCATTAATAAAACTACTTGAAAAACAAGGCATTGAAGTTATGCCTATTTTATTAAGACATGGAAGGACGCTAGGAGGGGGGGGTCATTGTATAACTCTAGATAAAAGACGAAAAGGGTAATTAGAAAATTAATTTTAACGTTTAGCACTTTAAAAGGTTCTGACTTAAAGTGTGCAATCGTAACACACCTTAAGATTAGTAGAAACCAGAAAATGGGGGTTAAGTAGATACTATTTGAACTTATTTCATTGATTCAAATAAATTTAAGTTAGGCCTCTATGGTTATACAATATAAAATAAGTTTATGAAAACTAAGTGAATTTTTACTCATTGCTAGTAGGCGGTTTATCCTCTTCTCCTTCATTTAGATTCCCATCTCCATCCACCATACTATAGCGAATAGCCAAATGGGTTAATTCTACATCATTGTGCACACCAAGTTTTTCAAACAAACGATAGCGATAGGTATTCACTGTTTTTGGACTCAAAAAAAGCTTATTAGCGACATCGTTAACCTTAATACCTTGCGTTACCATGTACATCACCTGTAATTCCCGTTCTGATAATTTAGAAAAAGGTGACTTCGAGGCATCAGAAACCTGACGTAAGGCCATAGACTGAGCAATTTCAGGAGTAATATAAATTTGACCTTTTACTACTTTTCGAATAGCCGCAATTAATTCATCCATATTGGTATTTTTGGTAACATAACCAGAAGCACCTGCCCGGACTAAACGTTCAGGAAAGGGACCTTCTTTACAAACGGTAACAACGATAATCTTTAGTTTGGGATTACTACGAATAAGTTTACGCGTAACATCAAGGCCATTTAAACCAGACCCATTGATGCCCGGCATATTTAGATCCATTAGAACAACGTCGGGTTTAGTTCTTTCTATTAACTTAATAGCCTCTTCACCATCCCCTGCTTCCCCAATAACCTTGATATCAGGAGCATCCCCTAGCAAACGTTTCATGCCCGTACGCACTAATTCATGATCGTCAACAAGGACAACGTTAATCATGACATGACTACTCCTCTTGTCTATTGCATTTTGGCGGAGGGGCAGGGATTCGAACCCTGGAAGGAGTTGCCCCCTTAACGGTTTTCAAGACCGTCGCTTTCAACCGCTCAGCCACCCCTCCTTCACACGCAATGTATATTTGAATCTGCCATCCTCAATTTAAATGACGGCATAACATAGCTGTTTACCCTACCCGATCACACGATGGCAAAAACAAAAGGTATGCACCATCATTTAAAGGGAAAACGCACAGTCCGCCCTTGAAAATGAGAAATTGCATGATTAAGGGCAATAGTCATATATTATCATAAATTATTGAGTTATAGACTATAGCAAGGTAAGTTAATATCTGAAGTTAATTTTTGCTTGATTTCCCTTTATCTCGACACAATTGGAAAAATTCTTTTAGTATTTCGGCAGACTCATTTGCTAATAAGCCATCAGTTATAGAGAAATGATGATTAATCCCTTTTATTTGTAAAATATTAAACACACTTCCCTCTGCACTCAGTTGTTTATCATAAGCAGCAAAAACCAACCGTTTAATACGCGCTTGTATCATAGCACCTATACACATAAGACAGGGTTCCAAGGTCACATATATCGTTGCTTCTAATAAACGGTGATTAGCAATTTGTTTTGCCGCTTGACGGAGAGCGAGAATTTCCGCATGTGCCGTGGGATCACAGTGACTAATCGTTTGATTATAAGTCTTTACAATAGCTTGATCATTAGCCACTAAAATAGCGCCTACCGGCACTTCGCCGTCTGTTAATGATTGCTTTGCACACACTAAAGCCTGCTGCATAAAACAAATATCAATATCAAATTGATTCATTTTTGTATTAATTAGATAGAAGAAGTGTCTGCTCCTCAACTTTCGCTGAGGAACACAGAGGCTTTAATTTGGTTTAATAATAAACGTTATTTACAACCGCATTGTTTACAGTGATCACATGAACAATGGCAAGCTTTTCCTTTAGGACAACACAAGTATTTAATCAATGCGCCCACCGCTAATACAGGTAACATAATATCAAAAAAACGAGAAGTCGTAACAATGTAATCAACGTAGTCCGCTTTGGCTACACTTGCAGCCAGCGCCATAATAAGAGCGATGATGATAATCACTATCGGAAAGAATCTACGACACATAGAGTTTCTCCTTCAATTAAATCGTATATAACTTAGGCTCTAAGTCCTCGTCATACTAACATAGTCTAAACTTAGACTAAATGTTAATTTTATCCTTTTAGCTTTCGTCAAACTAAGCCATTTATTTCATGCACACACCCTTTTTGTAAAAATAAGTACTTATAGAAATGAGATAACTTTTCAGTAGACCTCTGGCTTAAGCAAGTAATATCTTAAGTTCAAAGCAAACGATAATTTTAAGGAATTTACATCCATAAATGAGGACCCTAGAGTATCGTTTAACGTTGAAACCAACTCTGTTACGCAGCTTAGGCAAGATGGCTAAGAAATAAAGTTAGTATAAAATAACCGGCACCCTAAAACACCTGAACACTGTAATAAGTAGACATCAGGTGTTTACTCGATTCAGTAATATTTTTTTGTAATATAGAGGCATTGCAAACTCTATTGTTATGTATTAACGACTCAACTTTATTTTTTTACCTAAATTTTCATGTTTAGACTTATCAAAGTCAGATTGTATTTTTATTACACTATAAGTTTTAGTTTAGCATCATTTTAATTTCTGATGTTACATTATATGAATTTACGTCTATAGTACCGTTACTCGAGTTGAAAAAACCGTAAGATGATTGTGATGGCTGAATTTTCGATTGCACATCTAATTGGACATTTGCTATCGCTTTTGGCGTAATTTCATTTACTTCATTAGATGATTTAATTTCTTCTAAAATGCTATCTAATTTATTTTTCTTTAGATTATTTACACCACAATAATTTTTAACAACTTCTTTTGTTTTTCTTAAAATAGTTGGAGTTAAGTAAAAAAAACTCTCCGCTTGTTGAACAAAAGATGAAGACAAATTTCCCAAAAAAGCCAATGATTCATTATTGTATTGTAAGCAAAATTTTTCATTACCTTCAGCATCTAACTTTTCTATTGCGGTTTTGCAATCTTGTAAAATCTCATTAAAATTGGCATGGATATATTTATCAAAGTGATCATTTATACATGCATTCATTGCATTTTCTACAGGCGTCATTTCACAAGCATCCTTTACAGCATCGACAGCACGGCTAATTATTTTCTTATCGGCGATATTTTCAGTATCTACCAAACTGAGCTCTGCTCTTTTTGGGAATGCTTCACAAAAATCTTCCTTATTTTGCCCGTAGTAATTTTCAACTGCTTTTCTACAGTTTATGTCAATCTGCAATAGTTCACTTTGAGGTATTTCATACCATATAGCATCTTTGTAGGCTTCAATACATGTTCCATTCGCCTTCGCATTTAAGTGTGAGAGAAAATTATTACAAATACGTTCAATGACAGCACGCAATACGCCATTCCTGTAATGTAAGCAAAATTCCTGCTTTAGTTCATCGCTGAGAAAGTTTAAAGCATCTTTGCATTTTGTATTAAGACTTTTTTTAGATTTCAGTAAAGAATCAGAAGCTATAGAACCATGAGAAAAACACTTTTTTTTGGCATAATACATGGCATAAGCATCACAAAGGCCGTTGATAATATATTTTGCGTAAGCCATTATTTCATTGTTAACCACTTCACTATTTAATATATTTCTTATGTTATTTCTTGCATCTAAGCAAATTTGTTCTCTTTTGTAAGAACTGAGTTTTTCCATCGCTTTTTCACATTTTAAACCAGCTCCCGCCAAATCTTCGCTATCTTCGCTTAAACTCAGATTTTTATAAGCATTTGTACATTCCTCCTTTGTTTCTAAGATAGATGGCCCTTTAAGCATTTCATTAAGTTCCTCTTTTGTCATTATTGTAACTCCTTATTAAAATAGTAATTTAATTTATATGTTTTTGTACATTACAATAAAATAAAAAAAATTACAATAAAAAAAGTAACAAATAAGTAAAAAATTCTATGAACTTAATTTAAGCGTTAAATTTAAAAATTTATTTTTCAAAGTCTAGTTTCTATCTACACTACAGCTAGAAAGCGCTACAATCGTTGCCTAAAAGCTTCGAACAAACAGACACCTGCCGCAACAGACACATTCAAACTCTCCACAGTACCATGCATAGGAATTGTGATTAATCCATCACAAAGTTCACGTGTTAAATGACGTAGTCCTTTACCTTCAGCACCTAATACAAGACCAAGAGGACCTGTTAAATCAGTATTGTAAATAGATTGTGTGGTCATTTCTTCCAATCCGTAGATCCATATTCCTACTTTTTTTAATTTTTTTAATGTACTTGCTAGATTAGTGACTGTAATGAGTGGCGTTGTTTCGGCGGCGCCAGAGGCAATTTTGCGAACAGTCGACGTTAAGCCTACCGATCGATGCTGTGTAATAATAACGGCATCTACATCCGCCGCATTTGCCGAACGTAGACAGGCGCCTAAATTGTGCGGATCTTGTATTTCATCTAACACCAACAAAAAAGCAGGTTTTGTTAAATTTTCTATCAAGCTGAATAAATAGTTATCATCTTTGACAGGCAAAGAGTTTACTTCGATAAGAATGCCTTGATGTCGCCCACCTTCTGCTTTTTTATCAAGTTGTAACTTCGATAGGATTTGCTGTGGGATATGCTGATTTTTCGCAAGCTGGATAATAGACTGTATGCGCTGATCATTCCGTCCTTCTTGTCGAAAAAGCTGTAACACTCTTTCCGGCGCCTTATTTAAAATAGTTGTTACCGCATGAAAACCAAAGATAAATTCTTTTTTAGACATCGTTATTTTTTATTCTTATATCGAGATTTTTTTTCTTTTTTTATTTTAAATGATTTAGTATTTTTTATTTTTTCTGCACCAGCTAATTCAAAATCAATTTTACGTTGATCCAAATCAACACGGCCTACTTTCACGCGTAAGCTATCCCCTAAACGATAGACAATGCCAGTGCGATCACCGCGTAAACGATGTCTTTTTGCATCAAATTGATAGTAGTCATTATGTAATGCCGTAACATGCACTAAACCTTCGACATAAATATTTTTAAGTTCAACAAACAAACCAAAACCGGTGACGTTGGTTATAATTCCATCAAAGACATCTCCAACACGATCCCGCATAAATTCACATTTAAGCCAATCTAGCACTTCTCTCGTCGCTTCATCCGCGCGGCGCTCTGTGGTTGAACAATGTTCACCTAAACGACTTATGGTCACCGGATCATAGATAAATTTTTTCGGTTTGCGCTTAGCCAATAAATGCCGAATGCCACGATGGACAATCAAATCGGGATAACGACGAATAGGTGAAGTAAAATGAGTATACGCATCAAAAGCCAAACCAAAATGACCGATATTATCCGGGCTATAAACAGCTTGGCTTAAGGAACGTAACAAAACAGTTTGAATAAGATGTACATCCGGTCTATTAATAATCGATTTTAAGAAAGTCGAATAGTCTTCCGGCGTTGGGACTCTTCCACCGGGTAATTTCAACCCCAACTCTGCTAAGAAAGCTTTTAAATCAGCTAATTTTTCAGCGGCTGGAGCGGCATGAATACGAAATAACGTGGGAATTTTAGATTTTATTAAAAAATGTGCTGCCGAAACATTGGCTAATAACATACATTCTTCAATAATACGATGCGCAACCGTTCGTTCTGTAGGAAAAATTTGTTTTATTTTACGATCAGGACTAAAAACAACCCGTGTTTCTGTCGTTTCAAAATCAATTGCACCACGTTTTTCACGACTCTCACGTAATATTTGATAAAGCGCATGTAAATCCTTTATATGTGGCATTAGCGCTTTATAGGAAGGTGGACATTTTTTATTATCTAGCCACGCGGCTACTTCGTTATAAATAAGTCGTGCACGTGAATGAATAACAGCTGGATAAAACTCAAAACGTTTGAGTTCTCCTTTGGGAGAAATAAGCATATCGCAAACCATGCATAAGCGATTAACTTTGGGCTTTAAAGAACAAAGTTCATTAGAAAGAATTTCGGGAAGCATGGGCACTACGCTATTGGGAAAGTAAACCGAATTACCGCGTGCTTGTGCTTCCTTATCTAATTCACTGTCCGGATTGACATAATGACTGACATCCGCAATGGCTACAACTAAACGCCATTGTTTTCTTTGCCGTTCACAATAAACGGCATCGTCAAAATCTCTTGCGTCTGCACCATCGATAGTTACAAAAGGAAGCGATTGTAAATCCCTACGATCAGTTTGATCGATGGGTAAAACACCCCCTTCAAATTGTGTCATTTCAGCGTGTACCGCATCTGGCCAGGTATGCGGAATATTATAATTACGAATCGCCACTTCAATTTCTAAACCAGGCGCCATATGGTCGCCTAATATTTCTGTAATACGTCCGATCGCTTGTTTACGAAAACTAGGATAACTGATAATTTCTACAACAACAATTTGTCCTGACTTAGCATCCCCTTGATCTTCAGCGCCCACAAAAATATCTTGTACAATACGTGTGTTTGAAGGAACAACAAAAGCAACACCATTTTCAGTGAAGAAGCGTCCTACTAATGAAGGTGTATTACGTTCTAAAATTTCTGCGATCACCCCTTCACGGCGATTCTTTCTATCTGTCCCCACTACGCGTGCCAAAACCCGATCACCATGGAAAACACATTGCATTTGCCGTGCGCTTAGATACAAATCATCACTTCCATCATCGGGCACGAGAAATCCAAATCCATCTCTATGGCCGATGATCCGTCCACGCACTAAATTCATTTTGCTCGGTAAACCATAACCATCACGACGGGTTAAAACAATTTGTCCATCCCGTTCCATAGCGCGTAAACGACGACGTAATGCTTCTTGCTGTTCGGCATCTTCTAGATATAAAATTTGATGCAATTCTTCTCGCTTAACGAGATGACCACATTTTTTCAGATAATCTAAAATATATTCTCGACTTGGAATAGGATTGCTGTACTTTTCTGCCTCACGTTTTGCAAACGGATCAAGCAGAAGTTTAGGTTTTTTACCCATAAATTGCATTACTCGCTTTATCAATAGTGTGGCATCCTAGACTAAATTTAGCGAGATGTCGCCAAATAAACCCTGAAAAACAGTCGTCGCTACTAAGCCTGCTGTTTCAGCTCTTAAAATACGTGGACCCAATTGAACAGGAATATAACCCGCATCTAAGGCAAGTATAGTTTCAATTTTTGACCAACCTCCTTCCGGCCCAACTAATATTGCAACACGATGACAGGTTTTTATTATAGGAAGCTGGGTTTGCGTTAGATTTGGAATAAGAATAGCTCGAATAGTTGCTTGTATTTTATTGATTGCATCTTGAAACAAAATGGGCTCTTCAAGTGAAGGTATCTGCGTTCTTCCCGATTGTTCACACGCATTTACGATAACCGCTTGCCAATGGCTTAAACGTTTTTCCAAACGATCATACGGTAATTTCCAGGAACGTTCAGTAATTAATGGCATAAAATGCGTTATGCCCAATTCTACTGCTTTTTGCAAGGTATAATCCATTTTCTCAGATCGAATAATAGCTTGTCCTAAAATAATTTGTAAAGGCGACTCAGGGTTCATTGGATTAAATGCGCCCACTCGCGCAGTCACAATTTTTTTCTGCATAGCAATAATTTTTGCCTTAAATTCTCCACCTTCCCCATTAAATACAACAAATTCTGACCCTACGGTTAAACGCAACACGCGTGTTAAATGGTGTACCGCTTCTTGAGATAAATTTATTTCACTTCCTTCATTAAGTGGTTGCTGTTGATAGATACGCGTAAGACGCATAGAATGTCTAACCTGTAATGTAGTGAATTCTTTCTTAAAAGTTTTTTATATGGCAAAAATTATAGCCCTAATCTTTACGTTTTTACTCTGCGGCTGTACAAGTTTTTCCCAACACTCTGCTATTACACCAGCTAAGCCGATTAATCATTATCTACCATGGACCCAACGTAAATTACAACTTAATGCCCTACAAGAGTGGCAAGCTAACGGCAACATTGCAATTCACTCTGTAAACGGTAAAGGTGTTAACGCATCGTTCAGCTGGCAACAGATGAAAACCGATTACCAACTGCGATTATTTGGTCCTTTTGGTACGCAAAGTATTCTACTTATCGGAAATCCACAACAGGTTACCTTATTAGCTCATAACCAGCACATTACCGCACCATCGGCTGAGAGTTTACTAACCCAACAACTTGGCTTATATCTGCCCGTTTCGCAATTGTATTATTGGTTACGCGGACTACCAACACCACAATCGCGTTATACAATCAATTTCGATGCCTATAACCATTTGCTACAATTACGACAATCTCATTGGCGAATTAATTATTTACATTACACAAATATTGGCAGTATAGATATTCCAGACCGCATTGTACTTTCTAATGCACAATGGACGGTACAGATTTTAATAACGCATTGGGATTTACATTAAATTTAGCAATGACTATTTCATCTCGCTCATGGCCTTCACCGGCTAAACTTAACCTTTTTTTGCACTTACTCGGGCGCCGCAAAGATGGCTATCACAAACTACAAACTGTTTTTCAATTACTTGATTATGGTGACGAGCTTAGTTTTACACCACGCACTGATAGGCAAATTAATTGTTCTTGTCTTTCGCTCCTAAACCCGGTCACATCAGCGGTTATTCCCGATGCTGATAACCTCGTCATAAAAGCAGCCAACTTACTTCAAGCCAAAACAAAGACGTATCCTGGCGTTGATATACTTATAAAAAAACGTATTCCTATTGGTGGTGGTTTAGGCGGTGGCAGTTCAAATGCTGCAACCACGCTTATAGCTTTAAATTTTTATTGGCAACTTAAGCTTAAGTCAAATGAACTCTTGCGATTAGGGCTCACCTTAGGTGCAGACGTTCCACTTTTTATTGATGGTAGAACCAGCTGGGCAGAAGGAATCGGCGAAAAACTACAAACCATCGTGCTTCCTGAGAAATGGTTTCTTGTTCTCGTCCCACCGGTTTCTATTTCTACTACAAAACTTTTTTCACATCCCCAATTGACATACACCACGACAGCCATCAGAATACAAACGTTTTTAGACGGCCATTTAAAAACGCATAATGATTTTGAAACGCTAGTGCAAAAGGACTATCCCGTTGTGGCCGAAGCTTTGGACTTTTTGAATCACTTTGCTCCTGCGCGTTTATCAGGAACAGGGTCTTGCGTTTTTGCTGCATTTGATACCAAACTACAAGCGGAAGTAGTGCTTAAAAAAATAAAACCGCACTATGAGGGTTTTATCAGCAAAGGTTCGATAATATCACCTTTGCTTAAGACAGTAGAACATTTCAAGCAATAATGAAGTCAAGTTCATGACACAGTTGGAGTGAGGTAATAGATATTGGGGTGTAGCCAAGCGGTAAGGCACCGGGTTTTGATCTCGGCATTCCTAGGTTCGAATCCTAGCACCCCAGCCAATTCTTATCTGACTATGCAAAATTTCTATTTATTTTGTCGATTAATTTTCACAATGAGGTATTTCTGTGTCTGAAATGATGATCTTTACCGGCAATGCCAATCGCCCCTTATCGCAAAAAGTAGCTAAGCATTTAAATAAAGAACTAGGAAAAGC
>JAVHYG010000054.1 GCA_031119195.1 Rickettsiella sp.
CAACTACTCGATTCTAAACTAGAAAACATCTGCTCCACAACACGTCGGTTACTCAAAAAATATGGACTACCTATGTCCGTCGATGCAAAACGTAAATTTGATGCAAAACGTATTGCAGAACGGGAATACAAACGTTTAATCATGACAGACCAACGAGCTGATGAAGATGCAGGACTTTAACAAAACTTGGCAACCCAGTGCATCGCTTGAATCATTGCATATACGCGCTGATATTTTAAACCGTATTCGTCATTTTTTTGCAGAACGAAAAATATTAGAAGTAGACACGCCATTACTTTCGCAAGCGACAGTGACCGATAAGCATTTACATAGTTTCCAAACAGACTACTGTTTTGCAAATCCCAAGCAAAAAAAAACACTTTATTTACAAACATCACCTGAATTTGCGATGAAACGATTATTGGCTGCCAACAGTGGTCCTATCTATCAAATCTGTAAAGCATTTCGCAATCAAGGTGAATCAGGTCGCGTACATAATCCAGAGTTTACGATGCTAGAATGGTATAGACCTGGTTTTAACCATCATGATCTGATGGATGAAATAGAAGAACTATTAACAGTATTTAGTTACCCAACAGCACAGCGTTTTACTTATTTTGAATTGTTTCAACGTTTTCTTGAGATTAATCCACACTACGCTACTATTAGACAATTAAAACAAACAGCTAAACGATTTGAGCTCACCACGGACTTATTTAACATGGAACGAGATGACTGGTTACATCTCTTAATGACACATTATATCGAACCCAACTTACCTCATCATCCGGTATTTATTTATGATTTCCCTGCATCGCAAGCCGCGTTAGCGCGAATACGAGCAGGAGATCCGCCAATCGCTGAACGGTTTGAAGTTTATATAAAAGGCCTAGAGCTTGCCAATGGATTTCATGAACTAGGTTCGCCATCGGAACAACGTCAACGCTTTCTCAATGACTTAAAACAACGCGAAAAAATGGCTTATAACACAGTTCCTATCGATGAACATCTACTAGCGGCATTAGAACACGGACTTCCAAATTGTGCCGGCGTCGCGTTAGGAATTGATCGTCTTATCATGTTAGTTGCTGAAAAAAACACTATTGATGAAGTCATTGCTTTCCCCTTAAGAAATGCTTAGCGTAGGTTGCCATTTGGAACTTAGAGACATTCGATTAATGATTATAAGGACTACTTTATTATCGATGAAAAATATGCAATTAAAAACCTGTTCGTCTCATTCTTTCCAACCGTCTTTCTGCTCTTTCATGTAAATGGCCTTTTTTTTGCATTAAAGGAGGTTGATATGGATTTTGAAGCTTACTCCGCACCAATACATTTAATGCAAAAAGTGTACTTTGCATATCACTGCTTGCCGTCACGTTCGATATTCCCGTTCGAATGGATTGATAAAAATGATGGTCGTTTTTTTGCGTACTATTGGTTATAGCTTTGGGTGTATTCCATCCTAAATAGTTGTTTAATGATTTATTCTTTACTGTTTTAAAAAACACGGAACAACTTACCGGTTTACTGGGCATGGCGAAATGTTGATTCATTTTTATATTTGGCGTTCGATTACTTAATGCGCCACGTTGTTTATAAGCGTTCGCTTGTTTGTGAAACTTTTCTTGATTAACATGCAAACTGTTTCCAAGCTTAATATAAAAACTTTGATTATGATCGATTTGACTTCCACCTGAAAAAACACTCATCTTTTCTTTTTTGCGATTAGCTTGCTTCATCCCCTCTTTAGTAAGGGGTTGTTGATCAACCAAACGTTGTGTTGATTCATGTGAACATCTATTCGCTTGATCACTCGCCTCTGGTAAAAAACAAGAAGTAATCCTCGATTTATTTTTACGTTTATGCTTATGACGTTCTACAGTTTCATTTTTAGCTATATAATCTTGTGCTCTTTTCTCTATCTCATCCACTTCATATTTATCTTGCTCGATTTTTAACGCTGCAGAACGCTTTTGACGACGTGATGAAGTGGCGGTAACTCGGCTAGTAGTTAAAGGCAACTCAATGACGGGCGGTTCTATAAAAAAAGAATTTTCTAGTGATATATTCAACTCTTGCTCAGTAAAAGTGCTATTCTCAAGCAAACCTAAAATTGATTCATGAGAAGAAGTGCTATTAATTCCATGACTTGCTAACGCCCACCATATCTCATATAAAAAACCAGCCAAGTCTTCTTCTGAAAATACATCATTTAGTTGCACGTCATAATCTAAGACTTTAAATCCCGCTTCAATTTCCTTGATCAGCCCCATTAAAAGAGGAGATTCATACCAAGCGACTATTTTTCTTTTCTGTCTGCTTCGGGATCTATAAACAGCAAACGGTGCGCCCCAAACCGGCGTATTAGGTAGCAACCTTGTTTGATTTCTAGTTTGTGTAAAAAATTGTTTAACATCATCAAACTTTTCCGTCAAATAATTACCAATATTTGTAAAAAAGTCTTTGATTTTTTTCCAAGCATACACATTACCAATCACTACATCTGGCCGCATTCTATGCATAGAATCAACAACATCCTTAATGACTAGCTCTTCACTTGAACATTCTCCGCGATCAATGCATTGTTTAGCTACATTAAATGCAATTTCTATCTGTCTTTCATTTGCACCCCGCTCTTTACCCACTTCAAGCGTGACGTTTCTAGCCAATACTTTAAATGATTCTTTGGTTTGTGCATCCACTTCTTTAGGTTCTGGATCTCGATTAATAAGCCATTGACTAATAATGTGCATTAAACCCATGCCAATTTCATATTGAGCACCCTGACGCATTCCAGCCCGATAACCTTGTCCTGTTTTTCTCCGAACATTTAAACCAATATGACGCAAACGAGTACTATAATCTTCTTTTTTGGGCCGCGCTGGATTAACCGGTGTATTTTTTAAATTATTTAAAATTCCGAGAAATTTTTGACTAAGAACACGCTGTTCAATTCCTAAAGATAAAATGCCGTTTTTAAATTGAATAAAAGAAGCTTGAGAGGCTTGATCATAATATTTTACAACAATGTTTTTAAACCCTGTATCTAGTAAACTTCTAGCAAATAATGTAAACACTGTATTAAGCGTATATTTTTGATAAAAATAATAGCTAAGGCTTACCCTATTTCGTCCATCAGAGCTTATAGTTTCCCTGGTAAAGTCCAGAGATTTGATCAGATCAGATTCATCAGGCCGATATCCCCAATAAAAATTTACCTCGCTTATGTGCTGCTCCAGGGTAAAAAGTGATTTCGCACCAAGAACATGTTCCTTAAGAAAAAACGATCGCTGTACTCCGGATGACTTAGCAATGAACTCTATATCTTCTCGCGATATGACTCTTTCACTTATTTGTTTATTTTGGAAAAGAAAATAGGCAGCACAGTTTGAAACAATATTTGCAGACGCTACAGCTCGTTTATGGCGCAAACCACATTCCAAAATAGAAGTTTTATAAAGTGCCCCTTCTAATTTAAGATCAATTTCAGAAATAGCTTGTTCAACAAGTACCTGACCCAAATAAAAACTATTTAAATTACTTCCTCTAAAATCTCGTAATCCTTGTCGATAGAGATATAGAAAAGTCCGCTTGTTTAACTCAGCATCCAAAACAGGGAAAGGCAACAATTTTTTTAAAATTTGACCTTTTAAATCGCTAACACCTTTAAAATTACGAGTTCCATGTTCATAAAAAACAAATAATAAGTCAGCAGCCATTTCAACTTTATTAAATAAGGTTCCTTTAAGAGAGGATTCTTCAAACTTAACACCCTCTATAAATCTAACACGATTAAATGTAATATTATTTAAATAAGATTTTTTAGCATTAATCGAAACCTGCATTAGCACTTCATTCGTATTTTCATCTGTATTAGTTAAAAAAAAAGTCGACGACGGACTAAAAACTGCTTCTGTTAAGTCCGATTCTATAAAATCGGCTCTAAACATGATGCCAGTAAAATATGCTTTTTTAAAACTCGTTTTGTGAAAAATTAAAAAATCCTCCTCTTCATACATTTCCATATTGGTGATAATATTACATCCATCAAATATTTTAATGCCCTTCTCATTCAGATCCGCCAGCATAGCTAACGTTAACTGACTTCCTTGTAAATTAGTTTTTTCATTTACATGGATTGGATACAAAGCGGAACCAATTAAATTAGTATTTGCTAAATTAGCTGATTCAAAAATTACATTACGTAAATTAAGTTTATTTAAATTAACAGATTCTAAATTGGCATTAGAAAAATCTAAGTTCTGTAAACGATCTTTGATATCTGCATGTTGAAAATCAACAGCTTGCAGGTTAACCCCCGTAAAATCATAAATATGTGTTCGTATTAAAGCGTTAAATGACACAGTCGATAATTTAGCACCCTCTAAAGAAAGTGTTACATATTCTGAACCTAACAGACTTCTAAATTCTACTTGTCTTAGATCGGTTTTTTTAAAAGAAACATAACTCAAGCCTCTCCAAAATTTTGCACCTGCAAGTTCTGCTTCATCAAATCGCACATAAGCCATAGATTGAAAAAAGCTTGTTTGTTTTAAATTAAGTTTAGAAAAATCAATTCCATCTAAATAATTCAATTGATTTAATTCATAAAATTTACATCCATTAAAATTTTTAAAGCCATTTTCAATGAGTTGTTTAATTAATACCTTGGTAATGCTTAAACCTTCCTGCTTTGCGTTAAAATCATAATTGCCTGGTTCATCTTGCAATGATATACCCATAAATTGTGTTCTAAAGTCATTTTTAAAAATTCCTTTTGTCACCATAGTACGAATAAAATCATCTCCGTTTTTTTTTAGAAATAATTCTTTTTCACTTTTAAATTTTAGGTTATTTAATAATTCTAAAAATAGCTTAGGAGAATCACGTTTTTTTATCAGTGAAACAGCGTACTCCATAGACACCCATGCTAAAAAAGATTCCTGCTCCTTTTTTGGACTGTTTTTCACTACAAAAATTAAATCTTCAACTGTTTTAATAAAAAAATTAAATGGAAACGGCCGTATTGCCATACTATTTTCATGACTCTGTTTTTGTAAATAGTTAAGTTTATTAAAACGTTCTTCCTTTGTGAGTTGTAAAAAAGTTTTTCTTTCTTCATCAATCCAAAACCAAGTTAGTTCAATCGCTGAAGAAAATTTTCGATAGGGTAACAAACCATGGGCTACAGTTAAGGTATCCATATTTTCTTTGTGAAACCAACCTTGTTTTATTAAACGCTCCGTTATGGTTATTTTTAAATAATCACTGCTTTTTAACTGACCTTCTGTGGAAATAATCTCGTCTAACCCTACTTTTTTAGATGTAAACCAAGGATCTTCTCCTAATAAATTTAATTTGTTCAATATTCTGTCCATTTTTTCGGAATAATCCAAATCATCTGACATAATAGACTGAAAATTTTCATGTAATTTATCACTAAGAAAACTAACTAAATTTTTTGCAGTCAGGACTTTTTCGAGATGAATTATGTAATGATTTACGATTATCGCTTTATCTTCCGAAGGTATTCCTTTCCCAAACTCAATGGCTCCCTCATCGACCACGTTATCGATAGGAAATCCATGCTCTTTTGCTTTTAATAATAAATAATTATTCGCATGCAAACCATTATATTGTTCGGAACAATCAGATGTTTTGCAAAGCAACTCTTGATATGAATAGGGCATAGCAAAAGGACGTTGCGTTGCTACGCTACGAGCTATGTCACTAAGATGCGAACGTATCCAGTATCGAATCTGTTGCCTACCCGCTATATTTTCTTGCAAATGAAATGCAGCATTTACAATTCGCGAATAACAGCCATTAATACATTTTTCTAATTCTTTATCGGCCAATAGATTTGTAATTACTGTTTTACGAATAGATAAATCAATTTGTGGATCATCCAATAATACCGCTATTTTTTCTAAACATTTTTTTCCATCGGCGTAGAGTAAAGTAATTCTATCTGAAGGCAAGGTTAATTTTTGTTTAAAAGTCGCTAAAGTATCCGCCTCTTCAATGTTATTCAGTTCTACCCAGTGTTTAATTTTATCGAGCGTAGATCCTAATTCTTGTTGTAATACGGCATACTCTGGTGTATTGATAAACGCCATTAAATCGGGCAATGTGTGTGAATTTTGGTAATATACTGGAGCTATATTCGCAGATAAATTTGGATATAATTTTCTTTTGATTTGTATATCGAGTACTTCTCCCTCGTTTCTATCTTCGCCACCCCATGCATCCCCCGAAAAAAAAATTCTGTTAGAAGAGGATCTTTTGGCATAAAAACATACTCCTTTTTTCTTATTTTAGTTTCGTGTAATGAAATTATTGAATACGTTACTAAAACACTTCCTATCTTGACAAGCAGACTCTATATTAAGTTATTCATTACTATTTTTATGTCAAAAAATCTATCTATAGCATAGTAAACGTCATCATTATGCTAGATGATAACATTCACTAATAAATCAATTTAAAATTAAGAAATGAGAATAAATTTTCTAAAAACGTCAGCACTTTGGATAATGTGCGCGCCAGCTCTTTGCATCTCTTGAATAGCTACTGCACTATCCTCTTTATTTAAATTAACGCCTCGACAAGCATCTTGAATAAGGTAGGTTTTAAAACCAAGCTGACACGCATCTAATACAGTATATTTAACACAATAATCTAACGCTAATCCCATGATATACAAAATCCTTATCTGCTGCGTCATCAAATAATCGTCTAAACCCGTTGATTTTCTATGAGCATTGTCAAAAAAAGCACTATAACTGTCGATAGTCGAATCAGAACCTTTCTGAAATATTTTCGTTACACGATCCATCTTTAGCGATTTAACAAAATCAGCACCCATTGTTCCCTGTACACAATGGATTGGCCACAAAATTTGGGATAAACCACTAAGTTCGATACGATCTCCCGGCAATAAACCAGGATGATTAGCTGCAAAACTACCATGATCGTTAGGATGCCAATCTTGAGTCGCGATTATGCATTCAAAATAGGCTTGTAATATATTAGCTAAAGGAATAACTTCATCACCACAAGGAACAGGTAATACCCCTGTTGGCATAAAATCATTTTGCAAATCCACTAAAATCAATGCTCTCTTCATAGTTAAATTTAGGGCATGTTGACAATTGCACGATGGTGGGTAAAAAGAATTGTTTTTCTATCATCCTAGCACAATGGTTAACACGCCCTAACTATTTTTTCGTTTAAATTTTTTATATACCTCGTTATCATTGCGCTTTCCAATAAAAGCAATAATTAAAATATTTTTCTCTGAATCTATTCGGTAAACAACCCTATATTCACCTATATCTACTCGATAATAGTCAGAGACCCCTTTTAATTTTTTTGAATCTTGTGGAAATGGACTTTCTCTCAAAGATTCAATAGTCATTGCTATCTGTCTTCCATGTTTAATGGATAGCTGCTCCAGAAATTTTAAAGCGCTTCTAGAAAGGCTAATCCTTAGCATGGCGTAGTGACTTTAAAAAATTTTCGCTTTCTTCTTCGCTTACAAGCCCTTCTATTTCTGAAACCTTAGCTAACATTTCCCATAATTTATCTTGAGCATTTTCTAATAATTGATATTCTTTTATGGATAATACGACAACAACAGGCCTCCCCTTTTTTTTAATAAGTACATTTTGGATTTGAGCCGCGTCGAGTAGACGACCAAACTCATTTTTTGCTTCTCTAGCTCCTAGTGTTAACATGAGTAACCTCTACTGTCTTTTAAGTTCATTGTAGCTCTAATAGACAAAATAAGCAAATACCCCCACTTAGGTTACTATGTAGAGATTTTAAGCAGACAATGATTGACAAAAAAATTACCAAGCGTCAAAACTTACCTTACACTGTAAAGCCTCTAGCCTTTAAGATAAGTTGATGTTTTAATTCATAAAGGTTACTTGACAATCCCACAGGGTAGGTATGCGGATTTAAAAGTCGCCGTATACTTTCATCAAGTTGTTTAAGTGCATGATATGTTTTTTCTCGACTCTCACACAACTCGGGTCTTTTATAAACCAATCGACCTTTCCTAAAAATAGCGTGTGTTAGTTCGCGATATGGTGTTTGTGAACTAAAAACACAACGTCGTGTTGCATCGCTTGGATCAATAATCGTACCTTTTACTGGAATCCCTAATAACTCATCATAGATAGCATCCGCCATGGCATGTTCACAATGTTTATCAAAGTAAAAACGTCGTACCGATAAAATTCCAGGGGTGGAAATTTTAATCGCTTGTTCTGACAATTTTACTTTATATTCCCATTTTCCTTGTAAAGATTTGATGGCACTCAGTTTATAGACACCATCTAATGCAGACTGCTCAAAGGCAGTAATCAAACGTGTACCAACACCCCAAACATTAATTTTTGCTTCTTGTTCTTTTAAACTCGTGATAACTAAAGGACTTAAATCATTACTACCAACAATACACGCATCCGTATAGCCCGCTGCATCCAATAGCTTACGGGCTTCTTTACTTAAATAGGCTAGATCCCCAGAATCTAAGCGAACACCTGCAAGCTGAAAACCTTCATCTTTTAATTCATCCGCAACCTTAATCGCATTTTTCATACCTTCCAAGGTGTTATACGTATCCACTAAAAAAATACAACGATCAGGAAACGTTTTTGCGTAGTTACGAAATGCCTCTAACTCAGAATCAAAGCATAAAACCCAACTGTGCGCATGCGTGCCTCGCACCGGAATACCAAATAATTTCCCGGCTAGAACATTTGAAGTCGCTGTACAACCTCCAATATACGCTGCACGACTTGCCATTAGCGCACCATCGAAACCTTGCGCTCTGCGCAAACCAAATTCCAATACAGGTTCGCCGCGTGTTGCTTGAACGAGTCGTGCGGCACTTGTCGCAATTAAGGTTTGAAAATTAGTAATATTCAGTAAAATGCTTTCCAGCAATTGGCATTGTAAGAGAGGTCCTTTAACACGCACTAAAGGTTCATGAGGAAAAACGACACAACCCTCTTCTATCGCATCAATATCACAGCTGAACTTAAGATGACGTAAATAAGTTAGAAAGTCTTGATGAAATAAAACCTTACCCTGGCTATCTTTTAATGTAGAAAGATAATTAATATCTTCTTCAACAAACTGAAAACCCAATAGATATTCAATCAAAGTACCTAAACCAGCACAAATTGCGTATCCGCCTTTGAAAGGAGATTTACGAATACTATGGTAAAAAACTGCCTCGTTTTCATGCAGACCAGCTTTCCAATAACCATAAGCCATCGTCAGCTGATAAAAATCGGTCAATAAACAAAGGGAAGTTTTATAGAGTTGCTGTAATGAATTCGCCATAAATGAAAAAATCCCATCAAGGGCGGCCTTTCCCGCCCCTTGGGTAAAAAACTAACCGCCCATTTGCTTTTCGCGAATTTCATCCAAGGTTTTACAATCAATACATAAGGTCGCTGTAGGCCGGGCTTCTAAACGACGAATCCCAATTTCTACACCACAAGAGTCACAAAAGCCATAATGTCCTTCATCAAGCTGTTGTAAGGCATCTTCAATTTTCTTGATTAACTTACGTTCACGGTCACGCGCACGAAGCTCTAAATTGAATTCTTCTTCTTGAGTCGCACGATCACTCATATCGGGCAAAGACGCACAATCATCTTGTAAATGATGTACTGTTCTTCCCATATCTTCTAACAACATGCGTTTTCGCTGCAATAATAATCGACGAAAGTGTGCCAGTTGGTCTGCACACATGTAGTCTTCCCCAGGCCGTTCCTTATAAGGCGCTATATTTAAATCGATTTCTGTAACCGATTCTGGCCTCGTTTCTGTTAAGGAAACTTGTTTTTCAATACGTTTTTTAGGTTTTTTAGTTTCTGCCATTTTAGTTTCTAGTGCTGGTTGTTGTTTTACTACAGGTAGCGCCTGGGAATCAGACTTTGTTTTCCTCTGTTTTTTTTTAGCAGTTACGCTAATAACTTTCGCCGCTTCTGAATTTTTATTTATTGTCTTTTTTAAAGCTCTAGATTTTCTATCGGTTTTAACACGCGTGGGCGACGACGTTTTTTTTGAGGTTTTTTTTGGTTTGTTAGACTTTTTTTTTACGGGACCCTTTCTTCTTGGAGCTTTTCGCACCATGCTTTTTGGTTTAGTTTTACGGACTTTGTTTTTTTTTATTCCGGACATTTTTCTTTTTCGACGTTTGTTGGTGGTAGCCTTCATTGGTTTTCGAGGACGACCTGGCTTAATAGCCCTTACTTTCGTCTTTCGTTTACGTGGGGCCTTTTTAATAGCCCTTTTTTTAGTTGTAAGTTTACTTGCTCGTTTACTTGGTTTTTTTCTAGTATTTTTTGTGGTTGCTTTTGCTGGCATAAAAGTTCTCCTTGAGAATTTACAATTTGCAGGAATTGGCACACTTAAAAAAACAAAACACATCTATACCAAAAATAATTTCA
>JAVHYG010000055.1 GCA_031119195.1 Rickettsiella sp.
GTATATTGGTGGACGTGAATTAGCGAATGGTTTTTCTGAGTTAAATGATCCCGAAGATCAAGCCAAGCGTTTTCAAGAACAAAGCTTAGCAAAAGCACAAGGTGATCTCGAAGCAATGCCTTATGATGAAGATTACATAATGGCTTTGGAATATGGTTTACCGCCTACTGCAGGGGAGGGTATTGGTATCGATCGCCTAACGATGTTATTTACAGATGCGGTTTCTATTCGTGATGTTATCTTGTTTCCATTAATGCGTCCAGAACATTAGAAAACAGAAATTGATATTGTCAACAGTGTTAAAAGTAAAATAAACACATACTCAGAATTATCAGGCCTTAATAAAAAAGGCCTAATTGTCTTTATTTAATTTTATCTTCTTGGAAAAGCTCGTGTTTGCGAGTAATGGGATCATATTTCTTAAATTTTAACTTGTCAGGTTTTGATTTTTTATTTTTTGTGGTCGTGTAATAGTAAGTACTAGCTGTTGATTTTAATTTAATATTGTCACGCATAATAATTTTTCCGTATTACTTAAATTTTTTCGCCACGAGCACGCAATTCAGAAATAATTTTATCAATACCTTTTTTCTCAATAATACGTAAGCCGTGAGCACTGATTCTTAGTTTTACAAAGCGTTTTTCAGAAGCTACCCAGAGGCGATGAGTCTGTAAGTTAGGTAAAAATCGACGCTTTGTTTTACGGTTAGAATGGGATACATTATGTCCCACCATCGGGCTTTTTCCCGTAATTTGACAGACTCTGGCCATAGTGCCTCCGAATAAAGATTACTGTGCTGATTTAAGAGACTTATTAACTTTAGCTATAAGCCAGTTTAGATAGACGCAACCGGCTTTTGGTTTAATCCTTCTTTGCCCCTTAATCTTAGGTCATATTGACAATTGCGCTAGGATGAGAGAAAACAATTCTTTTTAGCTTTCATCGTACAATTGTCAACATGACCTCAGGTCCAAAATTAAATTTTCTAAATAAATTCAGACTCAAATAAGGGGCTTTTTATACCAAAAAAGTGGCAAACTGTCAAAATTTTTAAGTTAATTTAACGAGAATATTTTATGAAAAATTCCGTTGTTACAGTTAAAAACCTAGTAAAGCAGCCTAAATAATTCCTTATAATAAGCCCTGGCTTGCAAAAGAGGTCAATTGCCCATCACCAATAATAATGTGGTCTAATACACGTACGTCTATTGCGGACAAAATTGACTGTATCTCTTTAGTAAGGCGCTTATCCGCTTCACTCGCTTCAGCTACACCAGAAGGGTGATTGTGCGCTAAAATCACGGCAGCAGCATTCGTTTGGTAGACCTGTCTGACAAGTTCGCGAGGGTAAACTGTAGCTTTGTTAATACTGCCATAAAACAACTCTTTAAATGTAATAAACCGATGTCGATTATCTAAAAATAAACAACTAAATACCTCATAAGGATAGGAACGTAATTTGGAGCTTAAATAACGTTGTACATCCTGAGGATTTTCCATGGTATTGCCCCGTTCTATATTTTCTCTTAAGCAGCGAGTAGCGAGCTCTTTAGATGCCTGTATTTGTACATACTTGGTGAGACCCAATCCTACAGTCTTCGAAAATTGTTCTAAGTTTGCCGCCATAATTTCACGTAAACTACCAAATTTGCTGATTAATTCTCTACTGATATCTAAAGCGGTTTTTCCTCTTACTCCGGTACGTAGTAATATCGCTAGTAATTCAGCATCTGATAGGGCGACAGCACCTTGCGCCAATAATTTTTCACGTGGGCGCTCCGTTTCTGGCCAGTCCATAATAGACATAAATTTTTATCCATAAATTATTTTTTTTTGATACTTATATATTTTGAGTGGAAATAGTTGAAAGGATTTATTCGTAGAATAATAATTATCTATTGTTTGAATGGTTTTTTCAAGTAAATTCTAGCGGATAAGACTTAGGATAGTTTCCCATTCTTGTAGAATAATCGGTAAAACCGAAAGTCGATTTCCTTTTTGTAGAAGGCGCATAGATCTCAGATAGGGTTGTTTTTTTAAAGTCTCTAGAGTAATAAGTTGTGTAAATTTCTCTACAAGTTTCACATCGACACAAAACCATTTTGGTTTATTAAGTGTGCTTTTGGGATCATAATGATGATTCAAAGGGTCAAAGGCGGTTTTATCGGGATAGGCTGTTTTAATTATTTCTACGATTCCAGCAATTCCAGGAATTGCGCAACTTGAATGATAAAAAAAAGCCTGATCACCTTTTTGCATAGCTTGCAAAAAATTTCGTGCTTGGTAATTACGTACGCCATCCCAGGGTTCAATTTGTTTCCGTCTGTTCGCTAGATCATCGATGCTGAAACTAGTCGGCTCTGACTTCATTAGCCAATAATGTTTCATATAATTTTTTTTATAGGTAAATTTAATGCTTTTTCTAAAAATTCAGAAAGTCTATCCAAGGGAATGGTTTCTTCCGTTTCTTCGATCCTTTTTTTATATTTAATCATTCCTTTTTCTAATTCTTCTTCTTTAATCACTAATCGATAGGGAATGCCTATTAAATCACTATCCGCAAACAAAAAACCCGGCCTTTCATTACGGTCATCTAACAAGATTTCCAAACCTTGATGCGTCAATTGTTTATAAAGTAAATCAGCAAATTCTTTCACTTTTTTTGAACGGTGATAAGCTATAGGAATAATGGAAATTTGAAAAGGCGCCATACTGTTTGGCCAAAGAATACCGCGTTCATCATGATTTTGCTCGATAGCGGCACCGACAATACGTGAAACACCAATACCATAACAACCCATTTCTAACGGTATAGATGTACCATCTTCAAGAGTGACACACGCATTCATTGCACGACTATATTTATCACCCAGTTGAAAGATATGTCCTACTTCAATGCCACGTTCCATTTTTAGAAATCCTTGACCGTCCGGACTTTTATCGCCTACGACGACTTGACGTAAATCCGCTATTTTAGGAAGGGGGATATCACGTTCCCAATTAGCATATTTAAAATGGAAATTTTCTTCATTAGCACCACACACAAAATCAGAAAGTATCGTTGCCGATCTATCTACAATCAATGGGATAGATAAGCCAATAGGTCCTATATAACCCATGGGAATATTCAAAGAGACAATTTCTGATTCTCCAGCAAATTGCAAAGGCTGTAAAATTTCTGCTAGTTTCGCTACTTTAGTGACGTTTAACTCGTGATCGCCACGCAATATTAAGCCGATTAAAGCTTGTTTTGTACCTTTAACAATCAACACTTTGATGCATTGAGAGGAAGCAACCTTTAGATAGCTACTAAGCGCCGCTATTGTTTTTTTGTTGGGTGTTTCTATTTTTTGCAAAGCAGCTGTAGGCGCCGGCCGTTCTTTTTCGACAAAGCTTTCTGCCAATTCAGCATTGGCCGCATAATTACTACTATCGCTATAAAAAATCTTGTCTTCGCCTGTTTTCGCTAAAACTTGAAATTCTTGCGACTTTGAACCGCCAATACTACCTGTATCAGCCAGCACTGCCCGAAATTTTAATCCGAGTGAAGTGAAAATTTTAGTATAAGCTTGATACATGGCTTCATAGGTTGTAGCCAATGAAGCTTTGTCACGATGAAAGGAATAAGCATCCTTCATTAAAAACTCTCTCGCTCTCATTACGCCAAACCTAGGTCGTATTTCATCACGAAATTTAGTTTGAATTTGGTAAAAAGTGAGGGGAAGTTGCTTGTAACTACGTACCTCATTGCGTAGCAATGCAGTGATGACTTCTTCATGAGTGGGCCCAAAACAGAAAAGACGTTTATGTCGGTCAGTGATGCGTAGTAACTCAGGTCCGTATGCTTCCCAACGTTGGGATTCCTCCCATAGTTCAGCAGGCTGCAGATTGGGCATAAGGATTTCTTGTGCACCGATACGATTCATCTCTTTTCGAACGATGGCCTCCACTTTGCGTAATATACGTAATCCTAAAGGCAGCCAAGTATAAATACCGGAGGCTAATTTACGGATCATGCCCGCACGCACCATAAGCTGATGACTGATGATTTCGGCATCGGTTGGAGCTTCTTTAATTGTAGGAAAATAGAGGTGACTAGCGCGCATAGTAATTACCCGAATTTGGATTGGTTAATAATATGGTGTACCTTTTAGTTAAATATACTATTCAAAGACAAAACTACCATGGAGGACTCATTAAAATACCGCTATAAAACTTAATAAACAAGTACCCGGTCTTAGCAGTGATCGAAAAAATCCAATTGAACAATATAGAAAAAGCTATATTAATCTCGTTAATCAAGTCGCTGAGGTGAGCATTAAAACTAATTATTGATTTAACTGTATTTAGTTTTAAATTTAGTTTTTTTAATTATAAATAAAGAATTAAAATTAAGCTTCATGAATATTAAGGAAAAAATATTATGAAAGTAAAAAAATTAGTCGCCCTAGCTATTCTAGCCAGTTACTTTATAATTACAGCACCTGGGTATGCTTTTGGGGATTGTTGGTTGGAGCACGGACGTTATGTGTGCCCGGATCCAGATCATCCTGGTCCTTTTTGTCGAACGGTGGTACCAGGTGGTAAATCCTGGGACTCATATAAAGAATGTTATATAAATGGGAAATGGATACGACAGTAGCGTGATACTTGAACCAACTATGGCCTCCTTGTTTTGTTATTTTTTTTGCAAATGCAATTTCATCACAAGGACGGCCTCTTGGTTATATTGTGCTTTGTCCTTTTGGTTTTGCTCCTCATATTGAACACTATCATGGCTAAAAAGGGTTATTTTTTGGATTCGTTACTCACTTACGCAAGTATACTTGTTACGATATTCAAAAATGACTCTTTTCCCTTTGTCCTAGCATAAAATTCTCAACACGCCTTGGGTTGGTTTGTTTATCTATTCTGAATTCAAAAATTATATGTAAACTACTGGTCAAAGTGTGATCGCTGGATTAAAATACCCGCCTGTCGATTATGCCTCAAAAATTAGGCATTAATTCGGATAAAAAATTTTTTTTGTTTATACTTAAGCGAGCGTCTTCAATTTTTAGCTAGCATCGTGCAATTGACAGACGCTTTCCAAAAATATTAATCAGGAGATAAGAGCGTATATGCCTATTTATGAGTATCAATGCGATGCCTGTGGCCATCATTTCGATACAATTCAGTCTTTTAAAGATGAAGCATTGATCCATTGCCCCGTTTGTGGAGAGCCATCACTTAAAAAATTAATTTCGGCGCCAGCCTTTCATTTAAAGGGTACCGGATGGTATGAGACCGATTTTAAAAATCCAGCGAAGCCTAGCGCTGGCACTCCAGAGAGTAAAGGAGAGGTATCTAAGGATAAAGAAAAAGTAAAAGAAGATGTTAAAAAAGATACCAATGCGTCTAAAGATACCCAATCTTCTACGGACACAAATACGAAAAAACCTGATAAATCGGATTAATTAATTATCTACTTTTTTTAGAATTATTATGACAAGATATTATTGTGGCCAATTAGATGAACGTTTCACGAATGAAACCGTTGAGGTATTTGGCTGGGTGCACCATAGACGAGATCATGGTGGTATTATTTTTATTGATTTGCGGGATCGGACAGGATTATTGCAGCTTGTCATTAACCCTGAACAAGAAGCGATTTTTAAGAAAGCAGAAGAGCTACGTAATGAATATGTATTGGCAATAAAGGGTTGTTTATCTCTACGTCCTGAAGGCACAGAAAATAAGCAATTAAGATCCGGAAAAATAGAGCTTCGCGTAACTGATTTAACTATTTTGAACAAATCGAAAGAGTTACCCTTTTCTATCAATAACACCACATCGATCGGCGAAGAATGTGCGTTACAGTTTCGTTATCTGGATTTGCGTAGACCTGATATGCAAGCTCGTTTTCTTTTGCGAACAAAAGTAGTTAGTTTTATTCGACGTTTTTTGGAAAAAAGAAATTTTCTGGAGCTAGAGACACCCATTTTAACAAAAGCAACCCCGGAAGGGGCACGGGACTATTTGGTTCCAAGTCGTGTTCATCCGGGATCGTTTTATGCATTGCCGCAGTCTCCGCAATTGTTTAAGCAATTACTCATGATGTCTGGTTTCGATCGCTATTATCAAATTGTTCGCTGCTTTCGGGATGAAGATTTAAGGTCAGATCGCCAACCTGAATTTACTCAACTCGATATGGAACTGTCCTTTTGTGATGAAAAAGAAATTCAAGAAATAACCGAGACACTTATTAGAGAGTTGTTTAAGGAGATTTTACAGATTGAATTGCCTAAGCCTTTTCCACGTATGACTTATGCAGAAGCAGTGCGGGATTATGGCAGTGATAAACCGGATTTACGATTTGATTTAAAATTAGTCGATATTGCTGATTTAGTAAAAGACATTGAGTTTAAGGTTTTTTCACAGCCAGCACAGGATCTGCAAGGACGAGTCTGTGCATTACGCGTTCCTCAAGGTGCTAATCTAAGTCGCAAGGACATCGAAGCTTATACGCAACACGTGGCACTTTTCGGTGCGAAAGGCTTGGCTTACATTAAAGTGATCAATTTGAAAGCTGGAATTAAAGGTTTAGATGCTCCTATACTTAAATTTATTCCTGATTCCGTGGTGATGGCTATAGTAGAACGCGTAGAAGCAGAAACAGGCGATATCCTCTTTTTTGGTGCCGGTAAGTCGCAAATTGTAAGCGAATCATTGGGCGCTTTACGGATCAAATGCGGACATGATTTTAAGTTAGTGAAAAAAGGATTTTTTCCTTTATGGGTTGTCGATTTTCCTTTATTTGAGTTTGATGAGAAAGAGCAACGTTTGAAAGCGCTGCATCATCCTTTTACAGCACCACAGCTTGGCGATGTAGAGAAACTGCAAGCAAGCAGTGTCACTTGCCTTTCTCGTGCTTATGATATGGTACTTAATGGCTGCGAAGTGGGTGGTGGATCGATTCGTATTCATGAAACCCATTTACAATCGGCTATTTTTGACCTGTTAGGAATTTCTGTACAGGAACAGAAAGATAAATTTGGCTTTTTATTAGAAGCATTGAAATACGGTTGTCCTCCTCATGGTGGGATTGCTTTTGGTCTGGACCGTTTAGTGATGTTGATGACAGGCGCACAATCTATTCGTGAGGTTATTGCATTTCCGAAAACACAATCTGCCCGTTGCCTTTTGACAGATGCACCTAGTCCAGTTAATGTTGAACAGTTAAAGGAATTATCGATTCAAATCCTTAAAAAATAGAGGGTTTTATGTCTTCATTCGTAACGCCTGATTTAGAAAAAGTAGGAATTTATAGGTATAGTATTCCTATTCGTACTCTCTTTTCTGAAGCATGGTGTCAAATAAAAGGAATAAAAAAAGCATTTTGGGGAGGATTTGCCTTACTTGTTCTTACACTACTGGGTATTTTTGTCATATTCCAAAGTGTCATGTTAGTTTGTGCATTTTTTCATTTTTATATGCTTGGAATGCTGTTTCAATTCATTGGTGGAGGTTTTGTCGAAGTCTTTCGTTTGTTATTGAGTATTTCGCTGGTTTTTTTAGCGTTACAACATGCCAGAAATCAAGCGATTAACTCAACCATGGTTTTTGAATTCCGTAGGGTTTGGAAACCCTTGGCATTGATTGGCATCATGCTTTATTTATTTCACATTCTCTTGCTTGCTGGAGATGAATTAATTTCAGTTTCATTGTTTAATTTTAAAATTGCATGGATGCTCGTATCGGGTATCGGATTTTTTGTCTTAGCTTTTTTATGTACCTATATCATGTTGCTTATTACAATGGCAATGCTTTTAATTTTAGATAAAAATATGAAACTCAAAAAAAGCCTAAAACAAGCTTTTGTCGCGGTTAATCAACATTGGTTTAAAAACATTGCATTATTGTTGCTTGCAAGTGTTGTATTGATAATCGCAGGCACACTAACACTGGGAATTGGTTTGATTTGGCTATTACCTTTTTTAGCCTTGATCTCGGCAATTCAATATCAGCAAATTTTTTGTGAAGTACATTTAGAGTAGATAAATAAAAAGAGTAAGGTATGGCGGGTCATAGTAAATGGGCGAATATTCAACACCGAAAAAATGCTCAAGATGCGAAGCGCGGTAAATTATTTACCAAATTAATTCGTGAAATAACAGTCGCGGCTAGAATGAGCGGGGCGGATCTCACTACAAACCCCCGTCTGCGTTTAGCAGTGGATAAGGGTTTGTCTGCCAATATGACAAAAGATACCATTGAACGAGCTATTAAACGGGGGGCGGGGGGCTTGGAAGGTGCGGAAATGGAAGAAATTCGTTATGAAGGTTATGGACCCAAAGGAGTTGCTTTGCTGGTGGATGCGTTAACGGATAATCGTAACCGAACGGTTGCTGAGGTTCGCCATGCGTTTACAAAGTGTGGAGGCAATTTAGGAACAACGGGTTCAGTGGCTTATTTATTTAATAAAAAAGGGATTATTACATTTGCGCCCGGTGCTGAAGAAGAACGTATTTTAGAAATCGCTTTAGACGCAGGTGCGGATGACGTTGTGACTTATCCCGATAAAAGTATTGATGTGTTTACTTCCGAGTCATTGCTCTCTCAATTAAACGCTATATTTGAAGAAGAAAATTTGCTACCCGTCAATAGTGAAGTGACTTGGTTAGCAACGACACATGTTGATCTGAGTGGTGAAGATGCTGAAAAAATGGAACGCTTAATAACTATGTTAGAAGATTGTGATGATGTTCAAAATGTTTATTCTAATCAATCTTGATAGTGACTATTATTTTAGGTATTGACCCTGGCTCTCGTTTTACTGGCTATGGAATTATTCATCGCGAAAAATCTCAACTAATTCACCTTGATAGTGGTTGTATTAAACTGGGTACTTGTCCATTTTCAGAACGATTAGAAAAAATATTTAATGGTTTGCAAGCGTTACTTCATCAATATAAACCCACGGAAGCAGCAATTGAACAAGTTTTTTTTCATATCAATCCTAATGTCGCACTTAAACTTGGCCAAGCGAGAGGGGCTGCTATGGTTGCAGCGGCAGTTTCTAAGCTATCTATTAGTGAATATTCAGCCCGACAAATTAAACAATCTGTGGTGGGATATGGTGCTGCTAATAAAGAACAAGTTCAACATATGGTGCGTATATTACTTAATTTAACGAATACACCACAAACCGATGCAGCAGATGCCTTAGCGGTGGCCATTTGTCATGCGCAGTCAACTTTACATCAAACTTTTTCAGTTACGCAACAAATGAGGTTACAGCAACGATTTCGACGAGGAAGATTACGATGATCAGTCGATTACGCGGAAAATTAGTTGAAAAACAACCACCTGTTTTGTTATTAGAAATGGCAAATGCGTTTACTTACGAGGTACACGCATCAATGCATACTTTTTATCAACTTCCAGAGGTTGGCCAGGAAGTCATGCTTTATACACATTTTATTGTCCGTGAAGATGGGCATTATCTTTACGGTTTTAGCAAACAACAGGAGCGTTCTTTATTTTGTCAGCTTTTGAAGGTCAATGGTATAGGGCCTAAAGTAGCGCTAGGTGTTTTATCCAAGATTGAATCATCTGAATTTATTGCATGTGTTGAACAGCAAAATATTACAGCGTTGCAGCGCGTTCCAGGAATCGGAAAAAAAACAGCAGAACGTTTAATAATAGAAATGCGCGATCGCTTGTCGTGTTTAATGGAAAATGAAACGAAAAGTAGCGTTGATATAGGCGGTTTGACTGAAATTTCTCGTAATTCTCAGCAAGATGCTATTTCTGCCCTCATCGCTTTAGGCTATAAAACTCAAGAGGCAAACCGTGCGGTATTGCAAATTAAAGATAATGATTTATCAGTTGAACTGCTTATACGTAGTGCTTTGAAAAATATCGATAAACGCTAGCGTCTCTTTTGATGTAATCTAATGTTCGTTGATATCAATAAAACTAATTTTAAAAAATAGACTATCGGTTTAAAGCCCATAGTTCTCCATATAGTAAAAATTCAATCAATATTTTTTATAATCTGCAGAAAAAAAGTTGAAACAAAGGATGAGTCCCTGCTAGGGGGCATAGCGATACTCTGTTAAGTCTCGATTCTTAGCAACAGTGTTAGTAGAAACCGAAGGTACATTTGACGCAGAAAATAGTGTTGCG
>JAVHYG010000056.1 GCA_031119195.1 Rickettsiella sp.
GCTGTTTTTTCTAAAAAATGCGGGCTTACCGCATGGTAAGCGATGGGGTTAACTCCAGCAGGGTGAAACCCTTTTCCTTTCGTAGTAACGACATGTAATAATTGAGGACCCGATAAATTGTGTAAATTGCCTAAAGTTTTTAGCAAAAGTAGGAGATCATGCCCATCGATTGGTCCTATGTAGTTAAAACCCAATTCTTCAAATAAAGTACCTGGTATCAACATACCTTTTACATGTTCTTCGGTGCGTTTAGCGAATTCACGCACTGTGGGGATAGAATCCAAAACTCTTTTACTTCCTTTTCTAACACTGGCATAAAGTTTACTTGACAGAATACGGGCAAAATAATTAGATAAAGCCCCGACATTGTTTGAGATCGACATATCGTTATCATTTAATATAACGAGTAAATCAGCATTAATATCGCCAGCGTGATTTAAAGCTTCAAAAGCTATTCCAGCTGTCATTGCGCCATCACCAATCACAGCGATTGCTTTGTGATTGGTTTTTTGTAACTTAGCAGCAATACTCATTCCAAGTGCAGCACTAATAGAGGTACTGGAATGTCCGACACCAAAACTATCAAATTGACTTTCTTGACGTGAGGGAAAAGGTGCTAAACCATTCGTTTTACGAATGGTGGTTAGTTGTTTACGCCGACCAGTAAGTATTTTATGCGGATAGGCTTGATGGCCTACGTCCCACACAATATCGTCATCAGGTGTGTTAAAGATGGTATGAAGGGCAATAGTTAATTCTATGGTTCCTAAGTTAGCTGCAAAATGTCCACCGCAATGATTTAAGGTTTGAATGAGAAATGTTCTAAGCTCAGCAGTTAATTGGAGCAATTGCAACACATCCAATGTGCGCAACTGCTCAGGACTGTTAATATAATTTAATAAAGGAAATGAATTTTCTTTAAAGTCCATCTATTTTTTTACACGTTATGATCCCGAATTTTGAGCGGGATTATTAATGTTTTGAATTTGATTTTGTAATTGAGTGCGAATTTGTGCATTAAACTCTAATACCAAAACTGACATAGTAGCGAGTAAACGTTCTAATGTCATCCGTGTTTGATAACTTTCAGCCAAATTCTCAGCCAGTAGCTGGGTTTGTTCGCGCTGTAGGGCAGCAGGATTTTCATCTAATAAACCTTTATGCCAATTTTTATCAATAATACGGCGCGTGGCCATAAAATTTTCTAATTGAAGTGTACTTAAAGGACCTTTAACTTGGCCGTTAACCGCTTCAAAAGCTGTTTTTAGGTTAGAAGGCAATGTTTTTGGATCAATGGCTTGTCGTTCGGTAAAAAGTTGGTAAAGATTACTTAATGCAATGGTTTGTGTGGCGGTATAACTACGTAGCGCAGATAAATATGCCTGAATTTGTTTTTCATTTAGCTTAGCTTTGATATTGTTAGCTTTATCACCGCTTAAGTTAGCTACAAGTTGGTTAAAATTAATTGTATTAAGGGGTGATAATGAGCCACTTAACGCATCGATAACGTTTTTAGCCTCGTTACTTTCTAAATCATTTTTATAGGTTATAGGTTGTAACAAGCTATTGACATCAATTGATTTCAAGGGCTCTTTGTCTATTTGGAGATCAGGTTTAGCATTAGGGATCCAGGTGAAAGAGTAGATATCGTTAGTCGGATCTTTTCCCCCACTAGCAAGTTGAGATAATAGTTTTTGAGTTAAGGGGCCAACAAACGGTGAATTGGGTGATAGTAAATAAGTGGCTTGAGCTATATCGGTGGAAATTGTTACTGCATTGTTAGTGGGTTCTTGCCACATTACACCGGCCTTAATGGAACCTCGGCCGAAACCTGCCACTAAGCTATCTATCCCGCCCGAAACATCGCTAGGATCAGTCGCATAACTAGGCGTAGATAAAGTTGATGCTAACAGTGTAAAGCTTAAAAAAGAAGTTTTTATTAGAGAATTTTTAGACATGTAATACCCTCAAGTTTATTTAATTTAATAGGAAGTGTTATTGGGTAGCTTATTGCCACTTGTAGTAGGTGACTGAGGCGGTGCAAAAATGTTGGGCATGTTATTGGGAGCCAGTGATGCGTTAGATGAAGGAGGTGAAGGTGGGGGTGTTGGACCAGGAATAGGGCTGTTAGCCCAAGGGTTTATTTTAGATTGTGATTCCCAAGGATTTGGTTTGACCCATGGATTGTTAGCAGGAGTAGTAGCATCAGCCGCCTGCTTTGGAGTTGTCCTCGGAGGTGGAGAAAAAGCCTTTTCGGCATTCGATTGTTCGGGTATAGGAGTTGCAGTAGCGGATGGCGTTGGCGCTTCATTGGGGTAGCTATTTGAATTTTTCGTATAAGGTCTAAGCTTATCGAGAAGCTTTTGTGTCGCATCATTTTGTGCTTGTTTAATTTCATCACGGTAATACTGTAAAGGGTCGGTAGATGTAGAATTAGCATTTGCGATAAATGGAGTGGCTAAAAAGCTAATACCAATAGCGAGTGATAGATATTTTATTTTTATCATAATTATTCACCTTCTAATGCTTTTAAAACTAATTCAAGACGATCACTTGAAAAAACTCTAGCCAATAGTCGTAGGCGCTCAAAGGCAATATTTCTTCGCAGGAATAAGCCAGCTTCATCTTCAGGACTATTACTTACTTCTTCTGCATGCATTAATAATTTAGCTGCAGAACCCGGGTGTGTCGTATCCAACGCTTGGAGTAGACGTAAAGTACGAGACATGCCTAAATGATTACCTAAGCGAAGAAATAAAGCTTGATGACCTAATTTATCGAGATCGACTTTCTCGATATCATCGATTTCTTGACCTAATCGTGTAAGCGCTTCTTCAAGTGAAGTGTCACTATCTAATGTCCACTTTTCAACACTTTCCATGAAACTTAGTACGCGGTAGATCATTGGATCTTGATATTGCTTCCAATAAAGATGTGCGCCTTTGAGACTTAAATCAGGCATGAAATACTCTGTTATTTTATTTAGTTGCGTAAGGTACTTGCAAGGAACATAATTATCCAACGTAATGAGGTACAAATCAAACCAAATTATTAAAAAAATGAATATTTATCCCTAGCCGCTTAACTTTTCTGTTTTTAATGTGGGTCATATAGACACCATGGTTAGTAACTTATTGATAATTTAAATAATCTATTAAAATATTTGCATGTTAATTATAAGCGCTATACTATATACCTACAGCTTTCTGTAATAGTTACATTTTTAGTATTGGTTTGTTCGATTGGTTTTATTTTTTTTACATTGAAGCTAGGACTTCTTAAAAAAACATTTGAAAACCAAAACAATATTACTTCTACAAAAGTTTAATAAACCGCGGAGTAAGGCGTGAGTTTTTTTGGTGGTATAAAAAAAATAATAAAGCCTTTAGTGGACGTCCCCAAGTGGATCGGTTATCGCCAACTTGTTAAAACCAATCGTCTACTTTTTTCTTTTGTAAAAAAATTCTTTATACCTGATCAAACTAAGACTCAAGAATCTTTTCAAACGGCATTAGATCGCCTTAAGTTAACCGAAGTAGATCTGGGTCAACGCATGAAAGAATTTAGTCGCCTAATGTGGATCTGGATTTTCCTTTTTCTCATCAGCATTTCTTACAGTATTCATCTTTTACGCCAAAATTCTTTACGGGGATTTTTTCCTTGTCTTGGCGTGAGTATTATTATTTTGACCCAAGTATTTCGGTATCATTTTTGGATTTTTCAGATAAAACAACGACGATTAGGTTGTAGTTTTCGTGATTGGTTAGCGGCTCAATTAACAATTGGAAAGAAAAAACAATGAAAAAATTGCTATTAACATTATTCCTTTGTCTATTTCCTGCCCTTTTATTAGCGGATAGTTTAGCGCCTCCTGCAACGGATTTATCGATGGCCTATTTATCTACTATTTTTGGTGTTGTAGATGGCGTGCTACATGGCACAGGAAGTGAAATTTTAGGCACGATGTTTGGCGCCTTTAATGCCACTGTGTTGGTGATGGCATCTGTGGTATTAAGCTATGTTTTATTTATTTCAATACTTAATACGGCACATGAAGGTGAATTTTTAGGAAAAAAATGGTCTTCAATTTGGGTTCCAATACGTACAGTGATGGGTGTTGGTCTATTATTACCCAAAGCGACGGGTTATTCGTTTGTACAGATTCTTGTCATGTGGGTTGTAGTACAAGGTGTCGGAGCGGCAGATCAAGTGTGGAATGTCGCATTAGATTATATGAATCGTGATGGTACGATTGTTGAACCGATTCAATCTATACATGGGAATGCAAAAGATAAGACTGCTGACAATAGTTTTTTAGTAGGGAAGGCCGGTTCCGTTCTTAAATCAGAAGTGTGCATGCTGACGGTTTATAACGCTTTAGTAAACCAAAATAGAGCAAGTAATAGTGGTGTACAAGTCCCTGATTTTTTATCTTCCCTTGCGGTTACCGGTAAGAATGCTAGTGGAAAAAACACCGGTGTGCCCATGAATTATACTAAAGATATCGGTGGTTTTATTACATTTCCAGGAAAATTACCGGGAACATTTGCAAACTTAGAAGGCATGTGCGGCAGCATTTCTTGGGATTATATTAATAAAGATAATGATAAGGTTTACAATCCTGCGCAGCTAACGGCAAATGACAGTGCAAGTATTGCCGCTAGACAATTTACCTTAGATCTAGAACCCTTAGCGCAGTCTATTGCTAATAAATTAGCACCTCCTTTACAAGCTAATGCTACATCCGTGCCACAAATTACTTTAAAAACAGATGATCCAATTTTCAAGGTTAATAATTTAGTAGATAGTGCAGATGATTATTTTACGATTGTAAAACCCGCCCTACGTTCTTTGCAAGATGGCGCATTGGCTAAATATAAAGAGTTTATTAAGGATGCTAAGGCTTATGGATGGATACTTGCAGGAAGTTATTACTATAAGATGGCTAACTTGAACCAACAATTGAGAAAAACTGATTTAAGCTCATTAAATCAAAAAATCTTCCCTACTTTTAACCCTAGCTATGAAACAGGTCCTTTTAAAATAATTAATGATGACAATGTCATTGCCAATTTAAAAAACAATCTACCACTTACAAATGGTGTTATTGACAATTATATTAATGCAGAAACTGCTCGAACCAAAGATAACAATAATCCGGGTGATCCAGGAAACCCTTCTCTTCCTGCGAACGTTGCTAGTGTCAACGCAATAGGATCTGTGGTATCTGCTATTTTGAATGGTATTTTTCCTCGCGTTCATGATTTTGAAAGCAAATTATCGGATGGCATCAATAAAGATAAGAAGGATCCTATTTTCGCATTAGTAACGGTGGGTAATGGTTTAGTTTCTATGGTGGAGCAAGTATGGATATCTATCTTAGCAGTTATTACTGGTTTAGGACTTGTTGGAATTGCTGCGGGGTTTGCTTCAGGTTTTTGGACAGTGGGTGTTGCAGTGAATGGAATGTTAGCAATTTGTAATTTACTTATTGTAATCATGCCGCTGATTACGCTTTGGATGGGAGCAAATTTCCTTTTAGGTTCTGTTCTTTCCTATTATGTCCCTTTAATCCCTTTTTTCCTATTTATTTTTGGGGGAATTACGTGGTTTGCGGTAGTTTTAGAAGCTGTTTTAGCAGCGCCGCTAGTGGCATTAGGTATTACTCATCCTGAAGGTCATGATTTTATGGGTAAAGCCGAACAAGCAATTATGTTACTTTCCAGTGTCTTTTTAAGGCCAGTGTTAATGGTGTTTGGTTTTATTTTTGGTATTATTTTATCGTTTGTAGCGCTTTCCTTATTTAATAAAGGATTTAGTATTGCCGTTCAGTTTTTAACTGAATATAACGGTGATATTTTTGCTATTGTTTATCAAACTGCTATGATGGCTATTTATACAGCTGCTGTATTAGCTATTATTAATCGTAGCTTTGCCATGATTTACGAAGTTCCTAACAAAGTATTGCGGTGGATTGGTGGTCCACAAGAAAGTGGTCATGAAGAATCTATGTTACAAGGCATTCGTGGTCAACATGACAAAGATGTTGGGTCCATTACTCAACAAATGCCTTCCGGGCAAACAATCAGCGAAAGTGCTGGAGGCGGTATGGCTTTGGGTCGTCGAATGAGAGAGTTAAAACAAACCAACGCAGAAGCAAGTGGAAGTGGTGCTGGAGGTGGAGCAGGTGCGGCAGGTGGAGCACCTCCTCCTCCCGTAGCATAGGATATAAAGGTTGATTGCACGATGATAGCTAAAAAGCGTTGAGTATCGTTAAGAGCATACATAGTGTAGATGAGTAACGAAACGCAGAAAAATAACGCTTTTTCTCTCGTGTTAACACAATTAACATGTGCTAGGCAGCTAGATATTTTTTTGAGAATTCAGCAAGAAAGCTATAATATAGATAATCTTTGTATGTGTCTTGGCTTAAATATACATTTATTTGATGACTGATAATAAAAACAATTTAAATTTTGATGTAAATTTAGATGAGCTATTTAGCCAACTTTCTGAAATATTGGTAAATCCTGCATTTTCTAAGTCAGCTTTATCTTTTTTATTATTATTGTGGGGTTATTTCGAGATAACTGTACTTGATGCTTTTGAAGAGGGTGGTGAGGGCACAACAACACGAAGTACAGTGGCAACTGCTCCCAATATTATTCAGATTGAAAATGCTTATGATATTTTTGATCAAGGTATAGTTTTAAAAACTTCGCCTGGTAAATACTACGGAAATTACAGTACAGGACGTTTATTGACTACGGTAAAGGCGATGGTTAATTTATTAATCAAACGTGGTGCGAAGCAAGTAAGTTTTTCTGGACTTCCTGCTGCTGAACGAACAGCTTGGTTGGAATGTAAGAAACACAATATAAATACTCAGTTTGAACCTGATAAGAAATCCCAGTTGTTGCAAGCGCGTATCAATGAATTAGATAGATTCCGCGAAGTTGTTTATTCCCTTTCTGCTAAAAATATTTAGACCTGTCTTTAACAGGTCTGTTGCAATTATCTTCCATAAAATCTAGGTCTTGGCGTATTAACTTTTTCTTCTTGTTCTTCCTCTGTTTTTACTTCATTCGTAGGTGTTGGTTTAAGTGATTGAGAATTATTTAGTGGTTTATTGTCCGAAAAAATGCTTTCTCGGACTTTAGCTGCCGTATTATTTAATTCATTTGCTAACGGTTCAGATAAAGGGCCTTCCAAAATAGTTTGTTTTTTTCCATCTTTAGCAGTAACACTTATTTTTAGGTTTAAATCCTTAGGATCCAGAAAAAGACCGTCTTTCTTAGCCAAATCTTGTAGCACTTTTAAAACTCTTTTTTCATCGTTGTCTTTATTAATTCTAAGAAACGGGATTCGAGAAAAATGAATTAGATGGAGGTATAACAATAAAAGCATAGCCAATAAAGGGTTCCTATATTGCAATCCTGTTTCAGCTATATTTTTTTCTAACTCGTCACGTTGTGGTTTAGTGACTTCTATATTTATTTTTTCTCCTGGCTTTAAGTTTGCTAAAGCGTGTTTAAGCTGTTTACGGAGGTTGTCAATATTAACACCATATCCGGGTACAGTTTGGACCTTAGGGCCAATATTAAGTTTATCTTTATTCAATTCTCTTGCTGTCATTGACGCATTTGAATTACGTGGCATGTTTTCGTCGTCTAGCTTTAAACTAGCTTTTACTGATTCAAGCGATTGGAAATCTTTTAAAGACTCATTGTGCTTATGGATTGTATTATCCAAAAATTGGAAAAAAACATCGCGCAGATGCGTTTTATCTTCTTCACTAAATGCTTGTTTTTTCTTTGCTAATTCAGATATAAATGATTGAAAAAGTGTTTCTTTTGAACGAGCATTTTCTATACTTTTTTTGAATTGAATTTGAGCTTGTGATACAGCTGTTTTTGGATCAAATCCCTGTTTTAAGAGAGATTCTCCAAGCATCAAAGCAGCATTGTACTGTTTACGAAGTTCGTTTTTTATTTCTTCTTCCGCAGTACTTAACGCTTCTGGGTTTAAACCGGCTGCAATTATATTTTTTCCATCTTTTGTCAATTTTTCAGTAAAATTTTCATCCAATAATGGAATGAAATTTTTTATGTTGAGCAATTTAGAGACTTTTTCTTTTAAATCTTCCTTAATCAGTGTTATTCCGGCAAAATGTTGATTCTTTAACTGATTTGCATTTGCAGTAGCCATTTTTATCCCCTTTATCTTATTCTAGCACTTGTTTTTAAAGTTTCTGCTTCAAGGATTGAATCTGAACTAAGTGTTTGTAAGTTTTTTGTGTTGGTATCAAGTTCTTCAGTTTGCAGGTTTAGTTGTTTTCTAATGATTTCTTTCACTGCTTCAATTTCCGAGGTTTTACCTTGTATCTTACTATTGGTGGGACAATACAGTAAGGGTCCTATTTTAAGCTCATTATAAGCCCTTATAAAAATACGATATTTCTTTTCTGTTTGTTTGTTACAGTTGTTGAAATTAAAGTGGATAATGCTGCTGCCTTTAAAGCTTTGCACTGCATCAATCATTTGCGTAAAAGCGACTTCTTTTTTTGTGACGCTTTTAGGATTCCAACGGTGTTCCCATTTTGTTTTATAGGCTAATTCATTAGTTTTGGTCCGTGTTACTGACCATTGTTGTTTTTTATTACCTAAGTTTTGCTCATAAGTCACACTATTATTTACTTCAAGTGTATCGCGTCTTTGAAAAAGTCCACCTTGAACAGTGAAATTAGACGCTTGCTGCTCTAGTTCAGTATCTTCGATAATTCTACAAGCATTAGGAAGATAGACAGGAAGAGGCTGGCCGAGGGTTGATCTATCTATTTTCTTATCTTCTGTTAAAATACCTTCTACCCTTTCCATCTCTCTTTGTCCATCTTCTTTAGCATGTATAGTTTTTTTTGTATGCATATCTTCAAGAATAGCAATTCTTTCTTGTACTTGTGTTCTTAGACGTACAATTTCTTCTGTTGCAGCATAATGTAGCTTAATTTTTCCTAGCCATGTCTCTCTTGCTTTAAGAGTATCAGTAAGTTGGTAGTCTTTTTCTAAAAGGTTGATAGCCATAGAAACTATTAGTCTTTTATTAGCTAGTTCGTTAGATACGGAATCTTCCAGATTAAGTTCATCAGCAATAGCTGCGACTAGATTACGATCCAAGTTAGCGCCTATTAATCCCCATTTACGATAGCAAGGTTCTATGTGTTTGCTAATAAGCTCAATTAAAGTGCACGTTTCTTGCTCTTCTATTTGGAGATCAGTGCGATTAAGCTTATTGTGTAATTTAAAATTAAGTAATCCTTGAAAATGTTCAAGTTCACTTTGATCTTCAAAACCCTCATCATTTTGGCTAGACGTTTCATTATCCTTTTCTTTTATGAGTGTAGGATATTGAGGAAGTGAAGACTCAATTTTAGAAAACTCCTGATAGGTTTGCGCGATTAGCTTTAAATCGTATTGTTTAAGTTTTTCTATTTGCAACTCTAATGCATCGGGAGAATTTAAGGTTACTGCAGAAAGATTGAGCTCAGTCAAATGGAATTGTTTTTGAAGAGCTTGAGTGAGTCGGAGTTTTTCATCTTCGCTAAGGCTCATCGATATTTTTTGTTGCGTTATTAACTGAAGTTTTTTGTTTAGCCATACTCCAGCATTAGAGGTTTTATCTTCCTCCGCAATTGAAGTGTCTGAGCCAGTGATTTTTTGTAAAGCATCAATTCGAAATTTTTCAAGTTCATCGCGAGCTAGGGCTTGCTTTGTTTCTGTATCTAAAGATTCATCGTTCATATGTAATACAAGTTCTGAATCTTTAATATAATTCTTAAATTCTGCATCTACCGAACAGATAGCTTCCAAACCTACAAAAAAGTCATAAGGGTTTGCATATTGCAAGCTCAGTAGCTTTTGATACAAATCTTCTACCGGAGTTACTCTGGCTTCGCTTTTTGATTTTAAATTAGAATTTTTAGGACGCGTAAAAGTTGTTTCTTCATCGTTTGAATCGTCTTCAGCGTCACTTCTAGAAATAGGAGGGCTCAAAGGTTTCATCGGAATAGTTTCATAATTGTGTTCATCATCACTTCTTAGAGGAGGTTCATGATTTGAAAATGGGTTTGAAGTTGAT
>JAVHYG010000057.1:0-8649 GCA_031119195.1 Rickettsiella sp.
ATTCAGAACGGCTGTCCTAAATTAATCTATCAAGTCAATCAAAAAACAATATCAATATCTAAAGCAGCTTACTTAGCTAAGTTTTCCCAAGAACAACAAATAAAAAATTAAATAACTAATTAATTTTTATAACTATACAAGGAGAAATCAAATGAAACTATTAAAAGAAATCCCTGCTTGCTTCTGGGCAGAAAGCATATCCGGTATTTTAAATAATGATGAAAAACTCCTGCTTATCTATTTGATAAGCCATCCCACAACCAATCGTTTAGGTTGCTTTCGTTTGCCGAGTCGTTATATGGCCTACGACTTAAAATGGCCTGAAGAATATGCACACAACTGTTTTAATAAATTAATTCGTTTTAATTATTTAGTTTGGGATCATTTTACCGAATGGACTTATTTAATGGATTTCTTAGATTGGTTTCCGATTAAAAATAGTTATCAAGGTAAATCTATTGAACACGTTTTTAATGAAATACCAGAAGATTCTATTGTATTCAAATTAGTGGTCGGTCATCTATTACAAATTCCTTATTTAGATAAAGTTTTTCGCGAACGATTAATTAACTGTTGGCAAAACATATCTAAAAAAGAGGATAAAAAGTCGCAACATCAAACTCTATGTCAATGTGGAGAAACAATCAATGCGTGAATTTGCAAAGATATCTGTTGAGTTTTGGACTAATGCAATTGGGAAAAAACTAAAAAATTGTGAATCAGAAACAAAAAATATCGCTTTTTATTTAATGAGTTCTCGTCATGCTAACATGATTGGCTTTTATTATTTACCCCTTCTTTTTATTACTCATGAAACAGGAATTCCCTTAGAAGTGGTTTCAAAGGGCATTAAGAGGCTGATAGAGATAGGTTTTTGCTCCTATGATGAGACGATAGAATATGTCTGGGTTCATGACATAGCTGCCAATGAGTTAGGCTTAACGCTTAAAAAAAGCGATAACCGTATCAAACATGTTAATAATGTTTACAAAAAACTTCCCTTCACACCCCTTTTAAGGGACTTCTACCAAAAATATGGTGAGACTTTTTATTTAGATCCGCCTACTGAAGATTTAAAGCCCCTTCAAAGCCAGGAGAAGAAGCAGGAGCAGAATAAGGAACAGAAGCAGGATAAGAAACAGGAGAACCTTAATATAATCTTAGGTGGGGAGCACAAAAAAAGTATCGCTGTAGAAAATAAAGACGATGAAGAAGAAAAAGCAAATTCCCTTGTTGTTAAAAAAATCGAGCCCGTTGTTTTCACGGTTCCCTTACGCCAAGGCAAAACACGTTCTATCACCGAGAATGAATTAGCTGACTGGCAAAAAAACTATCCCGGCATCGATGTACGACAAGAAATTCGCCATCTGGTTGCTTGGAACCAAGCGAATCCTGATCGTCAAAAGACCGAGCGTGGAATTAACCGCCATATCCAGGGCTGGCTAGCACACACGCAACAGAACCAAAGCAAGGGGTGTGATGGTCCTCCTAAATCTCTCAGTACCTGGGAGCACAACATAGCCGTGATGAAAGCTTTCTTGGAGGAAGAAGATGAAACCGAATGAAAAAAAAACTTTTACCGCAAGTCTTCTCGTGATTGCTGAAACAGTGAATAAAAAAATATCGCCGGCATTAATGAAAACGTATTGGGCCTGTTTGAAAGATTACGATTTTTCTGCGGTACAACACGCACTCAGTGAATTATTAAAAAATCCTGATGTCAAAAAACATCCGTATTTCCCATCACCTACGGACGTGATTGTGATTATTCAAGGTACGATAGAGGAAAAAAGTTTGGTGGCTTGGATGGAAGTAAAAAAAGCCATCAGTGAAATTGGTCACTACGACAGTGTCATTTTTCCTGATGAACTCATTCATGCGGTGATTCGTGATATGGGTGGTTGGATTCATTTATGCCAATGCACTGAGAAAGAACTTAGTTTTGCACAACGCGATTTTGAGCGCCGCTATCAAGTGTATTGCCAAAAACGACCCAAGGTATTACCCCATCAATTATCAGGTCGCATTGCGCAGGAAAATGCGGTTAACGGCTATGAAAAATATATTCCCAAAGCAATTACAGTTTCAGCTAATGAAAAGGAAATTAAAAATGTTAATCGATAGAGTTTCATCCATACGAAAAACAATCACACGCTTTAACTATGAACCGTTTCTAAGTGAATTTAATTTAACGGTACATTGTCATCACGTTTACAAATTTGTTTATCCTGAGGAAATTTTAGGTTGTCCCGAGTGTATTGAACGTTTAATGACTAATAATTAAGGAGAAAAACAGTATGTTTATGACACGCGTATTTTACAAGATCATACGCTATCCCATGAGATGGCGAGAAAGTCGATTAAAACTAAAAGTACAACGAAATAAAAAAGCGATTTACGCAAAGGTAGAAAAAGAAAAAATGAAGAAGTTAGCGGCACTATTTAAATCAAACCAAACTATTCAATAACCATGAAACAACACCTAAAACGGATTTTTGAGGCGATGGATCGTTTTATAAAAAATTATCAACGTGGCCGTCAAAGTAAATATATTCGATTAAGATCAGAGGATTATAAATTAGCCGTCAATTCATTACCGTATTTTCAGAGACTTCAAGCAGAAAAAAAGGGGCATTTTGAATATAGAGGTTTTACTGTCATACCGGAGAAACCATGAAGTGTAAAAATCCAAGCTGCAACTACTTTAAAACCTATATTACGGATTCGCGTGTTGCCTACGATGGCAAGGCGCATCGTCGTAAACACATCTGCCATAAATGCGGAACCTCTTATAGAACCTATGAAACTATTTTGTATGATGAAGAAGATAGCTTATTAAATTGGTTTGATTCAGAGGCTAAAGAAAATTAACTAGTAAACAAAAAAGGAGAAAAAATGGAAACATTATTTATTTTAGCGATGTGCTTTCTAGTCGGCTATCTGGTCAGCCCTTTAATTTTTATTCTTACAGGAAATCTAGCAGCGCTGCTTAAATTAAAACGTTATGAAAAAATATACGAAGCCTATGGCAGATCAGTATTTGGTAATATATTTGCTAATAAAGTTGTTAATTTTAACAAACAAAAAAATAGTTTTAATTATTTAATAAAGCAAAAAAACCTAATTTTAAACTTATTGTCTTATGCAAAGATTCAAGATAATGGAGTGAAAATATTAGAACGGATTTCAATTGATTTTTTTGATTATAAAACGGTCAACATACTTGCAAATTTTTTGAAATTAGAAAATCGCGATGATATTAGAATTTTCAGTGAATTTGAAAGCCTGCTCAAGCAAGCGAAGCAATTTTATAGAAAAAATTGGGTAGAATACACTTTTCTTTACAGGCTTTGGTTATTCCCTGATTTATTAGTTAAGAAATCCCCATCTTAAAATGGAATATCATATTCCTTTGTTTCTTCTTGCTTCGATAAGAGTTCAGATGAATTAGCTATAGGTGCAGATTGTGGAGCATTATTTTTACTACCTAACATTTGTAAATCGTTAGCGATAATTTCAGTGGTAAAGCGATCTTGGTCGGTTGTTTTATCCTGCCATTTTCGTGTTTGCAGTTTACCTTCGATATAGACTTTAGCGCCTTTTTTAAGATATCTGCGAGTTATTTCAGCGAGTCGTTAGAAAAGAACAACACGATGCCACTCCGTGCGTTCTTGTGGCTCACCCGTTTGTTTATCCTGCCACGACTCACTGGTTGCAATATTAATCGTTGAAACAATCGTGCCATTTGGCATGGAACGTACTTCAGGATCTGCTCCTAAATGGCCCATTAAAATAACCTTGTTAACGCCTCGTGCCATAGAAATCCCTAATAAAAAATAAAGATACCTTTAAGTTTATAGGAAAACAAAGTTAAAAAGGACGAGTTTATAAAAAATTACCGTATATAGTCGCTATTATTTTACAAACAGATATTCCATACTAGCTAAGTTCATTCTCTATTTTCTTATTCCTATGGATAAAAATAAGGTTCCATTCAACTCTCCTCCTTGTCCTGCTCCCGAGTCTTCGGACTCGGAGCCTCTTTGCCTTCGCTTAGCCAAAGCGCATGCAGCAAGTTCTTATGCGAATGTTAATAAAAAATATTTAGGCGATGCGACACCCATTTATGTCGATAAAGGACAATAATGGCTGGCGGTCGTCCCACGAAATTTAATAAAAAACGTGCTGAAAATATTATTGAAGCCATTGCCAATCTAGTTCCTTATACGATTGTGGCTGAAGCAAACGGCATTACGCGTACAACACTTTATGATTGGATTAATACAGGCTTTGAAGATATTCAATCCGGTAAAACGCACACGGCACTGGTTAAGTTTTCTTACACATTAAAAAAGCGCGAATGTGAAGCAGTGGATGAGTTGCTTAAGTCAATTAAATTAGGCGTCAAAAGCTGGCAATCGCGTGCTTGGCTATTAGAAAGACGTTTTCCGATGGAGTTTGCTATAGGTTCACAAGAATTAGTGCAATTAAAACAGGAAATTGAAGAACTAAAAAAAATGATGGCAGCCAATGAATAAACACTGGATAGGTAAAGCAATTAATCACAAAGGAAGTTTACGCAAGGCCTTAAAAGTGAAAAAAGGGGAAAAGATTCCTAAGAAGAAATTGGAAAAGGCAGTTTATTCAAAAGATCCATTATTAGCCAAACGTGCCAGATTAGCAGAAACGTTGGCTAAATTACGGCATAAAAAGTAATTTGATTGCGGTTTTTTTATTTTACAACCATGGCATCGGTAAATATAACTGTTTTAGCTTTAGTAAAAAGTTAGTTCACAGTGCTTTACTCTGTTATGAAGGTGACCAATGTATTTTATTTGAGATAGCACCCTTTGGATTTATTTATCGTATTTTGAGATCGAATAACGTGAATAAGAATCTTGAAGCCATTAAGAAATTATCTTGTTTGAGTGCATTCATTGCCATCATGATCGAAGAAAAAAAGCATGTAAAAGAATGGCCCTTTAAATGGTAAACCTGTAATGAGGTGTGTCGTTATTTTAGTGGTGTGGATGTGGGTTGGACATTTAATCCGAAACACCTTTATAAAGAATTACTTAAATATAAAGACCAACGCAATTATGAACTATTGGCTCACTGGAGACGCACATGAGTGGCGGTGGAGATGATGAGGCTAATCGCTTAGCCGAAGAACAAATTCGTCTACAGCGAGAAGAATTGGAGCAAAAACGAAAAGCTATCATGCAGCAAAGAATGGATATTATCCAAGGACAAGGTGCACAACAATTTACTAATCCGGATAATCCGAATCCACCGGCGCAGGTGATTCAATGAACTTCACACAGTTATATGCACGGTATGAAGAAAGCAAACACTATAAGGATCGTTGGTTAACATTGTATAAAGATCTCTACACTTATGTTATTCCGGATCGCGATGCGTTTAATATCAAGTTTAATAATCGGGATGATGGTAAGCCCACTGGCTTAATGATGTGGGACAATACAGCGCTTTTAAGTGCTTATCAGCGTGCGAATGATCTGCATGGTTTATTACTGCCACAAGATCGTGTGTGGGGCAAATTAAGCTTGGATCCGCATCTAATTAATCCCAATCAGATTAGTGAACAACAACCCTTATTGGATGAAGTGAATGACCGGCTTTTCTTTTATTTAAATCAATCTAATCTAGCTCGAATGGTTGCATCGAGTAATTTAGATTTAGTCGGTGGTACAGCCGCTTTATGGGTAGAATCCATTGATGACGTCACACCTTTATATTTTCGATCGATTCCTGCGATTGCGTTAACGATTGAGTACAGCACCGATGATGTTTTAAATACCTGCTGGTATCAATGTCGCATGAGTGGCAGAAAATTAGTTGAAGATTTTCCAAACTATAAAAACAAAAGAAGATTACTTGAGCAACCCAATGATTTATTTGTTGTTATCTATGGACAAATTAAATTAAAAGAAAATAAATTTTATCTTTATGCGATTTTAGAGGAAGATCTTTTATTGCCACTATGGGAAACAGAACGAGATTATAACCAGATAGTTATTTACCGTGATCGCGTTAGACCCGGCGAATGTGAAGGTCGAGGAATTGGCATTGATCTTTTACCGACAATTCGTGATCTGAATCGTGTGATCGAATACAGTCGTAAAAACCTGGCTTATAAAGCCAACCCTCCTTTGTTTTATGACGCGGATAAATACTTTAATCCGCACATGGTGAGGCAATGGTCCGGTGCTTTGATTGCCAGAAATCCACAAGGAAGAAATCCTTTAGAAGCGTTACAACTACCTGAATATCCTGAAGTTTTAGAACACATTAAAGATTTAAGACAAATTATCCGCGATGGTTTTCAGGTTGATCCGATTGGTGAAGTCAATACACCCGTTAAGTCGGCTACAGAAGTTTCTATACGAGAAAATCGTGCACAGCGAACCAGTGCGACAGATATTTCGCGCTTAATTAACGAATTGCCCAAACAAATTTTTACTATTAGTGCGCAGATTTTAGCGAAACGGCGCTTACTCTCGCAAGATCGTAGTATTAGCAAACTGAGTACGCATTTACTACGTTTTGATTTCCAAAGCCCACTGTATGATCTACAAAAACAAGATGATCTCAGTCATTTTACGATGCTAGCGCAAATACTTCAGCAGTTTGGTGGCGAAGGTGCAGTATTAACGGCAACGAAAATGGAAGAAGTGTTACCGTTCTTAACGGATAAATTGAATCTTCCCAGTAAACTCATGAAGTCCAAAGAAGAGTTTGCAAGCTTCCTTCAGCACATGGCGCAACAAATTCAACAATCACAAATGCCGACACCACAATTACCAACACCAGCTACCAGCGCAAGCCCGATTGCTATTCCTTCTCCTTCACAGGTGCAGTTTTAATGCTAAATAAACTGAATCAATTATTAGAAGATCAAATCATCGATAAATTTTTGTATGACACGTATGTATTATTTGAGCTTGATTCAAAGGGCAAAGCTTATTTAAACGACATGATTGCTAACAGTTTTATGGAACAAGCACGTGCCTTTACTGGCGCTGCTTTTGCTTGGCAAGATGGTCGTCGCTCCGTTTGGCGAATGATTCAAACACATATCGACCAAGCGCACGATCTCCTGAGAGACAATTTTTAGCGAGGTATTTGAACCATGACAGAAATAAAAAATACACAGGATGGACAAGAAATAGATGTTACTATTTCAGAGTCCAATGAAGCGCCTATAATAGAACCTAAACTCTATGCAGGTAAATATAAATCTGTCGAAGAATTAGAAAAAGCTTATAAAAACAGCGCTAAGGTATTTAATGAAAATAAGGCTTTGCAGGATAAGCTAAAAAGCTTAGAGGCACCGGAAAGCTATAACTTGCCTGAGTCAATTTCATTACCAACACAAGAAATACAAGGACTACAAAACATAGCCAAAACAGCGGGATTAAATCAAGAGCAATTTAACAAAACGCTCTCGGCTATGACGGAACAGCAACAGTACTATCAAAGCCAGTTAGAGGAAAGAAAAAAGACTCTTGGCTACAAACTCGCGATTGTTGAAGATTACGTGACTAAAACCTATCCCTCTTCTTTACAGACCACGATTTTAAATACACTTATTGGAGATGAAAACGCCATGTCAGATGCCTTAAAACACCGTGATCAATTATTAAATAGCCAAGTACCTGGCTTAAGTAACCAACGAGCTAATTTACCCGATCCTTATGAAGGAAAAAATGAGTTACTTAAAGTGGCTAAAGAATATGAACGCGACCCTTCTGATAAAAACAGAAAACGCTATATTAATCTTGCTAGCGAAGTGGCTGAAGCACGATTTAAAAAGTAAATAGGTCATTTAATTTTTTAAAGATAATGCAAGTGGTTTTTCTGAATTTATAATTTGGTGTGTTTTTTCATTTCCATGGTTAAACATTCTTAGGTTATAAAAGCTTCGAGTAGGTCTCTGTTGTATGTCATCACTTACTTTAATAGCTAACCAATCAAGTTCTCTTAATTCGCCATTTGAGGAAAATGTAGTACCAGGCGTTTTTAGAAGTTGATCCATTTTTCTTAAATCCTTAAAAGTTAAAGGCGCATCGTTATCATTTCTCATAGTATTTAATTACAGTAATGATTAATTTATATAATTTTATCGATTAGAAATTAAAATAATATTAAATAAGTATATTAAGCCGAGAGGTTTTTTCATAATATTTAGAAACTTTGTTATGATACAGACCCATTAATAACAAGAATCCATTATGAAAATTGAAGAAAAAGAACCAAGTTACTTTAAACTTAATCAAGAGGATTCAAGCAGCATAGTTACAAAGGAACCTAATAGAACAGCCTCAATGGATAAGATAGAAGTACTTTCAAGCGAAATAGTGAATTTGCCTCTTGTTGAAAACAGATATACAAATTGTTTTTCTAGATTTAATAATTGGATGTGCTTTTGGAGTAGACCAGTAGAGGATAATTTTGTTCATCCTTCAGCCGTTTATCAATCTACCACTACGGCTATAAAACAGACTAGATAAAGTACTTTGAAGTTTCGTAACTAAAAATTATAATAAAACTATCTATTTAAAAAGCCCATTCGGTACCCTTTTTTAAATGGATCGCGGCATTATCAGCCCTTTCTTTGGGTAACCT
>JAVHYG010000057.1:8659-10063 GCA_031119195.1 Rickettsiella sp.
TGGAATTATTGAATTAATTTTTATTTATCAGGTTGTTTATGTCCGAAATTAATTACGATGCGGCGTGTCAGCTCTTTGATACGCAAGTGACGCTGCAATATCAAAACCGTTTGAAGCTGCAAGATACCATTGAAGAACGCCACGGCTTGCGAGGTACCGCGCTGAATGTACCTGTGTCTGATTTAGGCCGGCATTTACATAAAATGTCCGTATCGGGATCAATCCAGTAAATGGATTGTTCTATTTGAGCATCGGCTATCAGTTTTAAAGCCACTTTATTTTTCTGAAAACTCTCTGCCATTTGTTGAAGCTCTTGATATTGTGTTTCCGTTAGAAAAGACTTATTGGTATGTTCTATTTGAATTTGACTCCAACGTTCTGCACCGGCTTTCGTTCTTTTGTCGAACTTAGGTAGTATAAAGTAGTGTTTTTCAAACTCTTTTGGTTCTAAGATAAATTCGTGTAATGCCCTGCCGAAAAGTTGCGCGGGTGTTTCCGCATCTGGAACGTAATAGGGGTTAAGGTATTTGTACCAATAATGATAAGGTGAACGTCTAAATTCCATTAATGCACTGCGACTAATACCCGGTCCTTGGTGATAAACCTCATTGGAAATAGCGTAAATTTCAGGTTCCATATCTCTCCTAATCATACTTTGCGATGTACCAGCATGATGGGAAACAATAGGCTTGTTAAGCGCTATATCTGGTATTTGAGATAGGGTATTAAGCATGTGAAACCTCATTAATCGTTTCTCTTAAGGTAATTTCATAATCTCGTAGAATGAGTTCAAAACGACGTTTTTCTTCGGATAATTTATCAAGCAACGTATTAAATTTAGAAAGGCGATCCATAATAAATTGGTACAGATTTTCCATATCAAAAAGCGGGACAATACCTGAACCACATAATCTCTCGGCTCGCTTGAAATGATTTTCAAGTTTCTTAATTTGAGACGTAATTTCAGTTTTTAAGTCATCGATATGCTGACAAAGATCAGCTGCTTGGCGGATTAATTCATCAAACGATTGCACAAGGTGCTTAGATTGATCTAAGCTAATAGATGTGGTCATAATCAACTCCTTGGGTTGGTTGTGTTAAATGTCTCTAGGGGTTGGCGCCCCTAGAGAACACATGTAAAATTGTTATTTTCTTTTCAAAGCTTTATAAACGCTGTCATCATTTCTTTTATCTATTAAAACGAGCGTAAGCAAACTATCAGTTGCTCTATATATAATTCTGTATTCTCCACTATCTACCCTTGAATACTCTTTTTCTTCAACTTTAATTTTTTTAAAATCTTGCGGGTAAGGGTCTTCAAGTAATTTCATAATCTTCCCTAAAATTTGTTTAAAATGTTTAGGTGGTAAATGTTCAAGTGATTTAGCTACTTGTTTACTAATT
>JAVHYG010000058.1:0-7187 GCA_031119195.1 Rickettsiella sp.
AGCAATAGCAATAGCAATAGCAATAGCAATAGCAATAGCAATAGCAATAGCAATAAAATTTATCATCATCTGGATCACGTGATACAGCTTCTTTGAGCTTAGTTGAAGTAAATAACTCGCTTTCTTTAGCTATTAAATTGATAATTGAATCAATATTTACATTAGGATGCTTCTTGGACAAAATAGAACTTACTCTCGTATATTCTTCTATAATTTCCAGTGAACAAGCGATTTTTATTTTTTCTTCATACCATGCGTTCAGAATTTTAGATGGAGAACCTGACCAAAATATCCCAGAAATAAAAACATTTGTGTCTAAAACTAGTCGTATCATTTCCTACGAGCTTCTTTAATTGCAATTTTAATATCGTTTTTTGTTAAACTTGCCTTTTTTGCTGCATTACGTGCCTTTTTAATCAAAAAATTAAATTCGTTTTTATTTGGATAAGAAATAGTTTTTAAGACAACTACATCATCTTCAGCCAGTACAAGAAATTGGTCTCCTACATGAAGATTCATTTGCTCTCTAATTTCTTCAGGGATTACTATTTGGCCCTTAGACGATAATCTTGCAGTAGCTAATCGGCTCATACTTTCACCTATATATAATCTTACTAGTAAGATTATAAACTATAAAAGCTTATTATAAAAGTACAAAGTTAAAACAAGAAGGCCTATGAAATGTTTGGGTTATAAAACAGCAAGTGAGATTTTTCTTGCCTAGAAAACCACTCGGCAATTGCTTGATAGTTAAAGATAGCAATCCTGTCAACGCACTTATGAGTTGGATCCGCTGCCCGTATTTTTTTGCTTGTTCCGATAACAATTTTATCGGAATAAGCAAAATTTTAGGAGTATATTTTTTTCTCATACACATAAGCTAAATATCCTTCGTATCGAAGAAAGAAAGTAGCTTATTTTTCATGCCTTTTTTTACATTACATAAATAACCAGGATGAACCGTTTCAATTTCATCAAAAGCTGATATCATCCATCCTTTTTCTTTTCAAGCGCAGCACAGTGTCAGTTATGACCACATCTATTAGCTTAGATCAATCTAAGTACTCGAATCAATCACTAAGAGTATCTCTTAACAAATCCCTCACTTCCCTGCATGATAATGATTTATCTGCTATTAGTGGGTAACATATTAACCCAGGAATCTATATTCTTCATTAGAAATATCCCAAAAAGTTTCCATCTGGTTTATAATAGGCTACTTTTGTTGCCATAAAATAGGAAAAGTGTTGAAAGGTAAAATTGTTTATTGTTTTGACCCTGAGAAAAATTCTTTATTGGTTAAAAATAGAGGAATTAGTTTTGAGGAGATTATATCTATATTAGAGAATATAGGGCCGGTTGATGTAGTTATTCACTCTAATACTAAGAAATATCCTAAACAAGAAATGTACGTTATGGAAATAGATTCTTATATATATTTAGTTCCCTTTGTTAAGGATAAAAACAAAGTATTTCTGAAAACAATTTTTCCAAGTAGAAAGGCAACTAAAAGATATTTATCAAAGAGGTAGTCAAGTATGTCTATAAAGCGGCAACCAGTTTTTGATTTGGATGATGAGGAACAAGAGCTTTCTGATTCATTCGATCGTGGAGAATGGAAAAGTACCAAAGATTTAAAAAAAGAAATTAATCTAGCTAAACAAGCAGCAAAAAACTACTTTAGTGAGAAAGAGAAAATTAGTGTTAGAGTTCAAACAGTTGATATGCATATTATTAGAAGAATGGCTGCAGAACGTGGGTTAAAGCCTCATACTTATATCACTAGTGTTTTACATCAATTAGCTGCTGGCCATATACACATTAAGTAGATTTTATGTGTGATATTTCAACAGATGTGAGGAGTGATCTTGCTATAGTTTTTTAGACACCAAGAACTGGGTAAACTATTACTTAGCACAGGTGTACAAATGGTCAAAAAATATACTAAAGAATTTAAAGTGAACGCAGTCGATTTAGTGTTAAGGAAAAAGCTAAGCTGTATTCAAGTAAGCCAAGATCTGGGAATAGGGTTACCCACCTTAAAGAAGTGGGTAAAGAGTATAGAAACCCACGGAGTCAATGAGGCATTTCCTGTTAATGGGAATTTAAGCGTATCTGATAAAGAACGTCGTCAATTTAAGCGAGAAATTGAAGTGCTTCGCCGAAAACGGGATATATTAAAAAAAGCACTGGCCATCTTCTCCTCACCGTAAAGCAAAAATATCAATTTATGCAAAATAATGTGACCCAATGGAAGGTAGAGCTTTACAGCGACGTAATCCTTTGCCTAACTTACAACATCATTCCGATAAAGGATATCAATATACGAGTACCACTTTTCAAACATTATTAGCCGAGTATTTTTGGATATATTGAGGTTTTTTATAATAATTAGTCGTCATTCAACTTTAGGTTATTTATCTCCGGTTGATTTTGAACATCGGTTTTTCCAACGGCTCTCTTCTTAGTGTCTAAATAATTGTTGCAAGATCAATACCAAAAATTAACAGCGGAAATAGGTACTCTTATTTTGGCAACCAACAAAATCTGTTTAAATAACAACCCACCTATTTTAACTAGTTTAAAAAGAAGAAAGTCGAGTAAACCCCCTATTTTTTAATATATTTATTGTGCTTAAAAATTCGAGCTTGCATTTTTACGTGTTTTCATTACGCGATATGGCAAGGTAATAATAACAGTTTCGATTCTTGAACTAAGGTACATAAGTTTTTACTTTTGCTCGCCGTCTGCTCAGACACATCGCTATTTGTGGATTAAAAGTTCGTATTTTCAGATACAACGATTAAAAATAATGACTGCAGCAATTAATCTGTCTAATATTGATTTTACGAATTAATTATGATAGATTTTATCTATCATAATTAGAAATTTATAAATATTATATCTATTGTAAGCAGGATCGTTATAGGTAATCACGATCGCTGACACAGGTTTTTTTATAACAATTTAGCTATAAATAAGGTATCTATAAAATAAAAATACGATAAGAAATAACGCTAATAATTCACCCCATTTTATTTAAGGAAAAATAATATGAATGCACTTGTAACTTCATTATTGAACACTGTATTAGGAACACTTAACACCGTACTCAGCCTATTAACTTTAATCCCTGGAGCATCAGCTGCTATTGCACCAGTACAAACTGCAATTGTATCTGTTACATCAGCATTAAATATAATGAATGGCTTGCCAGTTTAAATAACTTTGTAGGCTTTTATTTCTGGATAGAAAAGCAGTAATTAAACCTGGCGCGGTAGTTTTTAATAGCTAGCATAAACTAAATTTATGCTAGCTTATTTTATTTAAACTCTTATTTTTCTCATTCCCCTGAAAACTTTTCTTTATTATTGCACTTGTAAAAGTGCAATAAATAACGCATCACAGACGCCCTTTTAGCTATCGCATGTTTCTTCCTTATAGCAAGACTCGCGTTTAAAAATTACTACGCTATCATAAAAAGGTTTAATAAAGCCCTTTTTTGTGCATTGGGATAGCCAAAATAGGCTAGGACCTCAATTGAAGTATAACGCTCGTTACATTTTGGACAATGTCTTCTACGTAAGATTTTTTTTCCTTTCTCTGTTTTACGTGAATTAATGACACGTGTTTTGATATATTCACAAAACGGATTTAAACATTTCATTGCTTTATTTCCTTCTATGTCTAACTTTCAATTAAGAAAAAATCTAATTTATTAGTACCAATTTTTAACTTTTTCAAACGCTACACTAAGTTTAAACTTTTTTTTTAGTAGGTATAAACTACTAAATAAGCCAAATGGCTAGCATATTCTATAAATGAGGTACATATCTGACAGTATGATATAATGCGCTTTAAATACTTAAGATTATACTTTGGTAATTTACATTAGACCTCTTTCATAACCAGCGTAATAGAGTTGATTTCATCGTTAAACGATACTCTACGGTCCTCATTTACGCATGTAAACTCCGGTTTTCGATTATCGTTTGCCTTGAACTCAAGTCTCTTACTTGCTTATGCAAGAGGTCTATTGCATTTTTAATTTTTTATGAAAGTCGTGGTAAAAATGACCAATCGCTCAGTCATTTTTAAAAGATACACCAAACCGGCATGATTTTTTTAGCTAGCTAAAATGTAAGGATAAGTGGTTTAGACATTACACGGTGTGAATACGAATTGGGAAAGTTCAGACTTGATCAACAATCATTTGTTAAAATCAGTAACTACCCTACCTAAATCTGCACTTCTAGAACTTTTTTAATACACCATAGTAGCCACATTAAACGTGTACCCTAGTAAAGTCAAAAGCAGGGCTTGTAATGCTACTGAACTATAGATACCAGTTTTTTATTTTTCTAATCAATGATAGATTATATCAATAGGAAATAATGAAGGAAATTTTTTTACTTTCAGCAGTGTTATTATTTATTTAGTTTTTGGATATAAAATTTTGATCTATCATTAAAAAAAGTTTCAAACTTTGCAAATCTTGATATACAGGATAAAAAAATATGAGCATTATTGTCATAACAGGAATGTTATCAAACATATTAAGTATATTGACCACTGTTTTATCTCTCGTGCAAAATATTGCCGGTGCTGAAGCGGCTGCTTTAGAGATAAAAGATGCTATTCTTTCAATGGCACAAGCCATTAAAAATCACTCTCCTCCTCCATAAACTATTCCATAAAAAAGCATTTTATATCAAAAAGAGTATTGTAACTTGCCTACTATTGCCGTATTTCTCAGAATCTGGACTTGCGCGAAAAATTGAAGTTTAGTTATACCACGCGGCACCGATTTTTCGAGGAACGGAGACGGAATTTACTCAAGAATGAGTATCGTAGAAAAGTTGGCAACAAAGTGATACCCCAAAAAACGGCTTTTTGCGTAAGTTCAAAGAATTTCTAAGTCTCTGTTAGAAGTCCAGCAAACCATTGCCAACGATTGGTTTTAAATGAAAAAATAGAGTATTTTCATTAACCTTGTTTACAGAATTTCGTCATTCCATAATCGTCTAACAAACGTTTCCCAGGGTAAAACATAAATATTCTCTTGTTTTAAAGCAATGGGATCTTGACTAATTAAATAATAATTTTTTATTTTTTTTTCTTGTATGAGTGCCTTTAAACCTTTTAAATGCTTAGCCGCTATTTTTTTAGTCGCTTTTACTTCAATAGCTACCTGATCACCGACAATAAAATCGACTTCTTGGCCTTCACGAGTCCGCCAAAAGCATAGGGGTAACCTCTTTCTAGAATAACTGAGATAAGCACGAAGCTCCATTGCGATAAATTGCTCAAATGCTTGACCAAACAAATCAGTTTCTTCCGGTATAGCTGTAATGCCAGCTAATCTATTTTTTACACCTGTATCAAAGTAGTAAAAACGTGCTGTGGAAATAGCTTTGCGTTTAACCGAATGTTGCCAAGGCAAAACAAAAAAACCGAGGAAAGTGTCTTCTAAAATCTGGTAATATTCTCTTAAGGTTGTATTGCTAACACCGGCATCATTGGCAATGCTACTAAAATTTAAGGTTGTGCCGCTAGTTAAGGCAGATAATTGTAAAAACCGACTAAACGCAGGTAATTTTTGTACCAATGCTTCGGCTTTGATTTCTTCTTCTAAATAGGTATGCACATAAGCTTCTAAATCTTCTTTAGGTTCCTCGCTTAAACTTACCATAGGTAACCCCCCATATTGTAAATAATGAAGTAAATTAAAATGGCTTAGCTCATGATAAGTTAATGGATAAAGTTCTGCTTGACGCGCACGGCCTGCCAGTAAGTTGACCCCTTGTCGCTTTAATTTTCGTGCGCTACTTCCCGTAAGTATAAAATGCATGTGTTCTTTTTCAATAAGCCGATGTACCTCATTTAAAAGTTCAGGAACGCGTTGGATTTCATCAATAACAACAAACGATCTGCGGTCTAATTGGATCATTAATTCAAGTTGGCTAGGGTTGGCTAGTAATCGCATATAGGTTTCTGAGTGCAGCAAATCGATCACAAGGGCTGAATTCCCAAGGTTATGTTTAATGAGAGAAGATTTGCCAATGCCTCTAGGGCCAAATAAAAAATGTGATTTTTTTTCCAAAAGTGGCTTAATATCCAATGTTCGCTTAATAAACAAGGGTAAATCCTATAATTTAAAACTATCTCTTTAGATTATAGGATAAAATTTAAAGTTTGACACTAAATTTTTAGAATTTTCCTGTTTTTTGACTTTGAAGAAAATCGTTCTTTTTGATTATAGTGATCAACGCATGCTTCTACACAACCTCCACATTAGATTTTCTTTATGCTCAAACAAGTCCAGAAGTAAATGGATGCTTAATCTGAGTCGATTGGCTATCAACTGGCGTTGTTGACCTATTTTTTCGGTAAACTTGTGCAGAATGCTGCATAAGTGAGTAGACTTAGGTTCTTTTTGGCGCTACTTAATGCTTTACTTTGCAGATCGTTGTGCTGATGCCCTTACCTCTTTTACCAATTTGTTTTTTTGAGCCCAAAAAAGTTATATAAAAGTTAATTTTTTTTACGTCAATATTAGCTATATTTATCTGAAATTTGCTCGCTTAAGGATCAAGTAGGATGGATTGTGCTATCTTAGTTAATTCACTTACGTGGTGTCCCACATTATTTAGGCATGGATAGAAATCACTTTAAATGTAGGAGTATGGTATGGGACGCAAACGATGCCCCGGACTTGTTAAACGCGGGAACATCTGGCACATCAACAAAAAAATCAAAGGAACACGAATTTCAGAAAGTACTGGCACACCTTATCTCGAAGAAGCCGAACGCTATTTAATTCGACGCATTGAGCAAATTCGTCAAGCAACTATTTACGGAATACGGCCTAATAGAAACTTTCGCGAAGCAGCAATTAAATTTTTAAAAGAAAATCAGCATAAAGCTAGTTTAGCGACAGATGCACGTTTATTAAAGCAATTAGACCCTTTTATAGGTCATTTATCGTTAACCGCCATCCATCATGTCAGTCTACAACCTTATATTGATTCGCGTAGAGTAGCCGGTGTAAAAAACCGTACTACAAATTATGGATTACAAGTTGTCAGACGAATTTTAAACCTAGCTGCTCAAGAATGGCGCGATAACTATGGATTAAGTTGGTTACTGAACGCGCCAAAAATTCGTTTACTCCCGGAAACTAATAA
>JAVHYG010000058.1:7197-9559 GCA_031119195.1 Rickettsiella sp.
CGTGTCCCCTATCCCTTAGATAGAAAAGAAGAAACACGACTTTTTGATCAATTGCCATCCCACCTTCAACAAATGGCCTTATTTGCAGTTAATAGTGGATGTCGAGATCAAGAAATTTGTCAATTAAAATGGGACTGGGAAATCTATGTACCTGAACTTAAGGTTTCAGTTTTTAACATTCCTGCGATACATGTTAAAAACCGTCATGATCGTCTAGTCATTTTAAATGATATTGCTCAATCTGTGATTAATGCCCGTCGCGGCTTACACCCTGTCTTTGTCTTTACGTATCGCAACAAAGCGTTGACACGTATGTCAAATTCTGCGTGGCGGCGCGCACGCCTTAAAGTAGGGTTGCCTCAGGTGCGCATACATGATTTAAAACATACGTTTGGACGCCGTTTGCGTGCTGCTAATGTAAGCTTTGAAGATAGGCAAGATTTATTGGGGCACAAAAGCCAGCGTGTGACCACACATTACTCTAGCGCTGAATTGGGTAACTTAATCGAAGCAGCAAATAAAGTTTGTCTTCATACAAACAACACGCCTGTTTTAAGCTTACTTAGAAAAAGAGAATGTCCTGTACGTTAATATTCATAGTGGGGCCTCCTCTGATTATTTAAATGGTTGATTTTACCATTTAGGTTCTGAAAAAGCCGTTTTATGGGGGGCTACTTTCCATTACGCTTGAGATGCGTTTGTTGCTTATTTGCGTAATTGAATAATGCAGACTAAGGCATTGTCAGGCAAACGCTATTTTATATTTCTATCCAAAACTCTTCTTTAATCAAAAAATTAAATCAATAAGATGATGACTGTTAATCATTGGGTCGCAAGTTCGCTTTTTACTCAGACAGCCAAAAATAACACATTGTGCTCGGATGATTTTGTATTAATCGTTTAGCTGCTTGCAGTATATTCAATATTTCATCTTTTATTTTTAAGCAGAAACTTTTAAAGTCACTTTACTTTTTTTTCAATAGTTTATCACTTACATTACGATCTTAATATTACCATGATTTAGCGTCTAGCTAAATACAGTGTTCCTATATTTAAATAAATTTATTTAATTTAAAATAAATTTATTATTTAATTTATAAAAATACATTATTTAAAAAAATGTGACCGTTTTTAAAAATACTATGTTATAAAAAATTACCCTACTTTAGTGAACGTCGCCGATTACTTTATAATAAATTAAGCAATGATCCCGTTCGCCAAGCACGGTTAAATCAAACTGGCCAAGCTACACTTTTAGAAGCTCGTAATGAGTTGCCTTCTATACCTGTAATGACTAGTGCATCTGTGGATGAACCTAACCCCAAAAAAATTAAATTAGTAACTACAATAGAAGCACAAGAAAAACAGGATCTTTTTGTTAAATTATTTATCCAGGCCTTTGCTGCACTATTGGCATAGAAGCCAGCACAGGTGATCATTATTGGGCAAGAGTATTCACAAGTATGGGGCATAGTGTAAAAATGATGGCTCCGCAATTTGTAAAACCTTACATAAAAACAAACAAGAATGACGCCAATGATGCGTGTGGAATTGCTGAAGCAATTACCCGACCTGATATGAAATTTGTTCCTAATAAAACGATTGAACAACAAGATGTGCTGCTATTGCCGTGCCAGAGCATTAATCATAAAACAAAGAACAGCACAAGCTAATCAGGTGCGTGGTTTATTGGCAGAATATGGAATTATTATCCCTAAAGGTATAACGCATCTAGAAAAACTCCCTTTTATTTTAGAGGAAAATAAAGGTAAATTAACCATCAAAACTAAGGCTATTTTTAAGCGTCTGTATAGCCAATTTAAGCGTTATTAAGCAGATGTAAGACACTACGATAAAGAAATAGAAAAATTAGTTAAACAGGATGTTCGATGCCAGGAAATCATGAAAATAGCAGGCATAGGCCCTCTAAGTGCTTCCGCCGCCGTAGCAACGATAGGAGATGCTAAAGTGTTTAACAATGGCCGTGAAGTTTCAGCTTGGTTAGGATTGGTTCCTATACAACATTCCAGTGGGTATACACAGCGTTTATCGGGGGCGCACAAAAAATGCGTCTCCGCACCATCAAAATAGCACTTTACTCAATTTGTCTCTAAGAAATAGGCTCTTTTTTATAAGAATTTGTCATTTGTGTTTGGCTTAATTGCTCCAGGAGAAGCCGAGCAACTTTTTCACCGGATAACAGCATGCCGCCAAAGGTAGGACCCATACGATGCAATCCAAATGATTCCGATACAGACATGCCAGCTACAAATAAACCCGGAAAAACACAGCCAGTGTTTTCAACAAGGGCATCTTCTGATACTTCAACAGACAAAGCTCCCATCCCTTTTGCTTCGATTAA
>JAVHYG010000059.1:0-682 GCA_031119195.1 Rickettsiella sp.
TTATTATACAGTATATCATGAATTACTTGCTATTTTTTTGAGGAAAAAACAGAATCAATGTATTTGCCTTTTACATGACGTATTACCGCCATGTGGGAATCGTGATCTTTATTATAATCCAGATAGTATTCCGAAAGCATTTTTACACCCCCATTCGCATACATTGGCATTAGATTCTAATTTCGAAAATTCTGAATATGGTTTTCGATCCTGCGGAAAGTTTGCCTGGGCCATAGAAAGTGGAAACCCAAAAAACGGAGTGACTGAAGCAATAAAAGATTTTTTAACGGCATATAAAACTAAACTTGATCTACATTATTACACTGTCCCTTTATTTTACGGATTAGGTATCTTATATTCAAAAAAAATTATAAATCCCTCTCTCCAAACGCTCCTATCTAAGCAAACTATTTATCGTTTACTTGCTAATGAAACTTTATTTCGACATATAGAAAATAACCGTATGAAGCTTTATATTAATCTCATTTCGAACCAAGAACTGATCAAAGCTAAAAAAAAAGAAATTGAAACCATGAAAAATACTAAAAACTTATTTAATAAAAAAATTTTAAAAAAAATTGTTTCTATACTTTCTAAAAAAAAAATTTTATAACTTCAAAAAAATATAAAATAACCTCACTTAATGAAATTTTATTATATTGCAATGCAAGCAACGTTATTT
>JAVHYG010000059.1:692-9398 GCA_031119195.1 Rickettsiella sp.
CCTTAGTCCATAGAATTGTCTCTCCACCCGATATCGTAAAACTTAAAACAGCGGAGTATGCTTGCATAAAGCTTAAACAACTGGGCTACGCCCTTACGCCAAAAAAATTTAATGAAATAAGGAATAATGAAGAAAAAAAGATACGTCATAGCAATTTTGAGCAAAATGAAAAAGATTTTGAAGCAGATATAGCGACTATCATAAGCGATACTCTAATTCGTATAACGTCTAACAAACATAGCAATTTAACCCAAGACATCATTACTTATGAAATAAAAAATGAAATAAAACATCTCTACCTCAATACCGATGCCAAAACAATACTAGATAAATTAAAAAATAAAGGTAAAACAATAATCATTTGTTCAGACATGTATCTCGCTGAAGCACATATCAAACAGATAGCTGAAAATTTCGGTATCACCCGCTATATCGATAAATTTTATGTTTCTGCGACAGATAAAATTACAAAAGGCTCTGGTCAATTATTTAAGTTTATTCTACAAAATTTAAATTGTGAGGCTAAAGCAATACTGCACATAGGCGATAATCCCATATCGGATTATATTACTCCCACTAAACTTAATATAAAATCACTTTATTACTACAATAAAGAACAATTAAAAAAATATAAAAAAAAAGAACGACTTCTTTATTTACTAAATCATACTAAAAAAAAGATAAACCATAAGTTATTAAAAAACTTTATGTCAATAAACAATTGCAAAAGCGATTTTATGGAAATAAGTCACGCTATTGCGCCTGCCCTTTCTGTCTTTGCCTATCATGCCCTTTTAGATATGTATAAAATAGGGGTTAGCAAAGTATTTTTTTTTGCCAGAGAAGGTATTTTATTACAAAAAATATTTTCTGTAATTTTGAATACGGTATTACACTTTCAAAGTGAACGTAAAAAGTTTAAATTAGAAGTTATTTATATCAGTCGATTATCAAGTGTTTGCGCGGTTTATTATAATAAAAAAAATACAGAGTTATTGATTGAGAATTGTCGCTATGCAAATGGATGTCTTTCGGTTTTAAACTTTATAAATACGTTTGGACTTTCATTAACGGACTTCTCTACTCAAACATTAGAAATAATTAACCCTTACCTTAATCATATCAATAGAGAAACTTTAATTTATTTGTTTGAATCCACAACTTTTGGATCAGAATTGGATAAATTATTAAAAGAAAAAATAAAGCTTCTAAAAAATTATCTTTCTGCGCAAGGTGTATTTTCGCAAGGAAAAATTGGGTTGGTCGACTTAGGATGGGGAGGGACGATACAAAAAAACATAAGTCATTTTTTATCAGACTACCCCACGACGGAATTTTTTGGTTATTATTTTGGAACCAATAGCCTAATTTCTGATAAAAATTCGCATATTTTTAACCGATCCACTATCTACCCAGGTTATATCTTATTCCATAAAAACCATTACAATACTGCAAAACTTATTGGGGCAGCTCCTCTCTTAGAAAGCCTCTGTGGTGACGATCAACTAGGCACAACATTGGCTTATACATTCAATGACCATAATCACATTACACCCTTATTAAAACAACATCTTAAAAAAAACTCAAATACTATCCTGTTTCAAACAACTATTAAAAACCACTTGCTGCATGATATACAAAACTTTGGTGAACTATTTAACATTGCTGGTTTGCCATTTGAAAAACTTAAAACTTATGCTACTAAAAAACTTCTTAAATTTATCTTTAAACCAAAAAAAATTGATATAAAAAGGTTTCAGACTTATAGTTTCAACTATAATTGGTCAACAAATTTAGAACATAGCCTTATAAATACGATAAAAATTTCTGATATTCTTAAACCCAAGGAACTATTAAAAAAAATTCACAAATCTCCCTGGCGTTATGGAACAATCGCTAGCGCGCGTATTCCTTTTTTATTCTTTTTCTACAACTTAATACAGCTAATACAGTTCTGTTTAAATTATTTACCCACTATAAAAAAAAGTATTTACAAACTATTACACCTAAAAAAATTTTAATAAAGAGGGATAGTGTGACTGTAAAGTATTGATCGTAGCTTGCCAATGGTTGTAAAAAAAATAACCGAAAGCCATAAATAAGCTTGACCAGATAATACCGCCTGTGTACGCATATAATGCAAAATGGCGATAACAAAGTTTTAAAGCGCCCGCGACATAGCCGGTTAAATGACGAACACCAGGAATAAAATAACCTATAACCAAGGCCCATTTACCAATGCGTTCAAACCAATTATGTGCTGCTTGAAATCTTTTTTCAGTAAGACCTATATAACGACCCCAACCATGCTTAAGATAGTGACCCGTAGCTCGTCCTAATCCATAACTACCCGTTATACCACAGCATGTCCCTGCATAGGCAGCAATAATTGTAGAAAATAGTGGTAAATTTTCTTTTGCCATTAAAAATCCAATCAATAAAAGCAAGGATTCTTCTGGTATAGGCAAAGCGATAATACCCAAGGCTAACCACAAAAAAATAGCTATGCTACCGTAATGGTTTATCCAAGGTAAAAAATCATTAAATAAAGAGGCAATAAGTAACTCACCTTTTTGGAATAGAAAGGTATAAATCTTTAATTTTACATTCTAACTTATTTTAATCGGATCTAAATCATCTAAATTCATTTGCGCAATATCTTCTCCATCATCATCGTCTTCATCATCTTCATCATCAAGCTGTGCATGTTTGGCATAACTATGGAAAGGATAAGGTAAAATAATAACCTGCGTACCCATATTTGCAAAACCCTTATTAAGCCATTCAGCATCATCAACAAATATCCGCACACAACCATGACTTGCATTATAGCCAGGCACACCCCGCGAACCATGCATGGCAAAACCGCCTTTGAAAAACATACAATAAGGCATAGGTGCGCCGCCATAAGGTTTTGGAAATTTGGTTGAAGCACAACCATAGCCTCGTTTTTCATAAACTCGAAATTTACCACTAGGCGTATGACATGGCCGACCTAAATCAGGACACCAATCTTGACCACCTGAACCAGGGCCCCAGCGAATAATATTCCCTGCTGGCCCATAAGCTGCCCAAGCATTGAGTGCAGGTGAATAAATAATCATTTTTCTTCCAGTAGGGATTCTGTAAGGAGAAAATGGTGTATACTCCATGCTATTCGTACTGTAAGGATCTCTTGGTATTGCAATTCTCATGCCAGGCCATATCCGCGTGTTCATGCGATTAATACGCATCACCAGATCTCGCCGCGATGGATTAGGAAATAAACTGTCCCAGGTTTCACCTTTGTGTACTACAATGCAATAAAGCCGCGGATCATTACATAACGTTTGGAGTAACCAGCCCCTAGCTGCAAAACTATCACCATTCATAATTAAAAAAACGATGAGTAATGCAAATAATATAGTAAATCGTATGAGTATACGCATAAATTGCTCCTTCCACCTCATAAAAGTGGGCGTTCTTAAAAGGCGTTACTCTTTATTAAAATATAGTCTATTAGGGCCTAAAGAAGTAAGATGATATTCAATCTAAGTGATAAAAACCGAAAATGGTGGACTTTGTTGGCCATGGCAAGCGCCTTGGCCCTGGTCTTTATTGATCAAACTGCACTCGCCGTCGCTCTGCCAGCCATTCAACACGATCTAAATCTAAGTAATAGCATGGTGCAGTGGGTAATAAATGCCTACTTATTATCTCTAAGTACAACAATATTGCTGGGTGGAAAAATAGGCGATAGTGTAGGCCACAAACAAACCTTCTTAGGAGGTATTATCCTATTTATTAGCGCCTCGATTTTATGCGCACTGGCACAATCAGGTCTTTGGCTAATTGTTGCACGCATTTTTCAAGGTATCGGGGGCGCATTTATGATACCTTCAACTAATGTATTGGTAGTGAACGCTTTTCCTGAAAATGAACGGGGAAAAGCTGTGGGGATTTATATTGCCCTTGCGGCTAGCTTTTTGGCTTTTGGTCCTTTACTCGGAGGAATGTTAACAGAGTGGATTGGATGGCGTTCAGTTTTTTGGATTAATTTTCCAGTAGCATTAACGAGTATCCTTTTAGCTTATTCTGTAGTTGTGCGAGACGAAAAACGCACAGAAAAGTTAAAAATAGATGTTTTTGGCCTTATTTTATCCATTGCTTTTATTAGTAGTTTTGTACTTGGTTTTATGGAGGGCGCCAATTTGGGATGGACTTCTACCTCTATCCTCAGCTTATTTTTATTAAGTATTTTGTCTTTTTCTGCTTTCATTTTTTGGGAAAAAAGAGCGGTAAATCCACTGGTAGAATTAACGTTATTCAAAAATCCAACTTTTTCTATCGTTACTACGGTCATGCTTTTTATTCAAGCAGTAAGTCCGGTATTTGTATTTTGGGCTATTTTTATCCAGAACGTCTTAGCTTACTCGCCTTTAAAAGCAGGTATGTACCTTCTTCCCTCCGTATTACCCATCCTTTTTATGGCGCCGTTAGGCGGATATTTACGGGATAAATATGGCCCCACATTGCCAATGGTTTCGGGATGTTCACTGGTAATTAGCTCGCTTTTATGGATTGGATTCTTTTGCCATTATCAAAATTACTTATGGCTATTCCCTGGTTTTTTATTCTATGGACTTGGCTTACCATTGATGCTTTCGGGCACAATGGCTACCATCATGAGTACAGTATCTGCACAACTACGTGGTATCGCAGGCGCTATCATTAATTGCGCTAGGCAGGTTGGAAATTCCATTGGTTTAGCAATATTTGCTGGTTTTCTAGCGAGCATTAATAAATGGCAACTTAATTTATTTCTAAGCTCTTCACAGCCACCTGTTTCGCAAATCAAAGAAGCAGACATCGATGGATTATTTGCAAAATCTTCTCAGGCAATGCAAGCCATCAGTCATCTATCAAGCCATTCAGTAGTATTGCTAAGGGAGGCTGCGCTAAAATCTTATACGTATGCCTTTAGCATTACTATGTATTTTGCTGCACTATTTGGGCTAATCTGCTTATTACTTTTATTTAAACTTCCGCGGAATAAAGGAAAAACTTAATACATTTATTAATAAAGTAATGTACTTTCATAAGTTAAGTATTTATTTTAGCCTTTTTTTCTTTATCTATTTTTAAAAATAGTACAAAATTTATTGACTTTCTTTTGAATGATATGGCTTGGAGCTCCAAATTTTAACTTAGATTTTTATAATTAATTTCCTTTTAGGATATGTAGATTATACTTACAATGGATACTAAAATCTAATCAGCTTTAGAAAAGGAGTTCTTATGTTTTCTTTTTTTAAAAATGTTATAAATCAAGCCATACCTTCTAATTTATCTAATGCTACCTACGATTATTCAGCTTGTTTAAATAATGAAAATTTTAACTATCTCAAAACACAGGGTAGTGATGGATTATTAATTACATGCGAAAAGCTAAAAAAGAAAAATATTTTGAATGACGAAAATTTTAATTTTATTAAACAATATGGTGGAATTGACAATTTATTAGCTGTAATAAATATTTTAGAAAAACACAACTTATTAACTAATGAAAATTTTAATTTTATTAAACAATCTCTAAGCTATAGAAAATTTTCTTACGCAGTTGAGATGATTATACTTTTAGAAAATAATCAAGTATTTAATAAGGAAAATTTTTATGCTATGAAAGACGCTGGATTAGTATTAGCATCCAATAATGAAAAACGTATATCCGAGGTAACGGAAAAAGAAGTTGGAATTGCACCTAAAGACACATTAAGCAATAAAATGATTGTAATATTATCGCTGATGACTTTGTTAGATGAAAAAAAAGCATTAAATAATGATACTTATAATCGTTTAATCCGTTTGCAAATGCAAGACGTAGTACCTGTAGGAAAAATTTTTAAATTTTATTCTGAAACTAATCTCACAAATTCCGCTAATTTCACCCGTACTTTGAATCTCCTATCTCCTTCTGAGGCTTTGAAGACAATTATGCAATGTAATAACCAGAAAAAAGTTGACTCGTTCTTTAATGACCTTCAACCCTCATACAGTTTACGGCCGTAACTCTAATTTAACGCTTGACGGCTGCGTTGCTTAAAGCCGTCCTCTTTGAAAATTTTAAGCTGTTATCCTGTATGAAAACTATATGGAATATAGATTACATGCGATGCCAATCCGTTCCTTTTGGATTATCACTCAAAGAAACACCTAAGCGTTCCAGCTCATCACGAATTTTATCCGCTTCAGCCCAATTCTTAGACGCGCGGGCCTTATTACGTTCAGAAATAAGTGTTTCTATGATTTGTGATTTATCTTCTTGAATCCCTGCTTTTAAAAAGAACTCAGGATTTTGTTGTAAAATACCCAACACACTGGCTTGTTTCTTTAAAAATTTTGCTAAGCATAGTGCTTTTGGCGGTTCATTGTCTCGAAGTGTATTGATTTCTCGTGCGATCTCAAATAATACGGCTAATGCTTCAGGCGTATTAAAATCATCATCCATCGACTCTTGAAATTTGTTTTGATGATAATTGATTTCATTAGCAAAATCTTCATTTTCTAAATTTGCTAAATCAAAACCTCGCAAACTTGTATAAAGCCGTTGCAAAGCTGCTTGAGCAGTTTGCAAGTTCTCCTGTGAATAATTAATGGGACTACGATAATGACTCATGATTAAAAAATAGCGTATTACTTCAGCAGGATATTGAGTCAAAACATCGCGCACAGTTAAAAAGTTCCCTAAGGATTTAGACATTTTTTGGCGATTGATCTGCACAAAACCAACATGGATCCAGGTATTTACAAGTTTTTTGTCGGTAGCACCTTCTGATTGCGCGATTTCATTTTGATGATGCGGGAATACTAAATCAAGACCACCGCCATGGATATCAAATTGTTCCCCTAAAGCAGCCATAGACATTGCAGAACATTCAATATGCCAACCGGGTCTTCCTTTACCCCAAGGCGAATCCCAGCTAGGCTCACCGGATTTTGCTTGTTTCCAGAGAACAAAATCTAAAGGATCGTTTTTTGCTAATTCGATAGCGACACGCGAACCACTGCGTAATTTTTCAATATCTTGATGTGCTAATTCACCATAAGGTTTAAATTTATCAACCGCATAAAAAATATCTCCATTATCTGCTTTATAAGCCATTCCTTTATCAATAAGCCGTTGAATTAACACTATCATTTCTGCGATAGCATCCGTTGCTTTGGGCTCATGTGTAGGCGGCAGAATATTTAACTGTGCAAGATCATCGTGCATCGCTTTGATCATGCGACCTGTCAAAGCACTCAAAGTTTCATTATTTTCCTGGGCACGTTTAATAATCTTATCGTCAATATCCGTAATATTGCGTACATAATTAACTTCATACCCTTGGCTTAGTAAATAACGTACGATTATGTCAAAGGCGACTAAGACACGGGCATGACCCATATGACATAAATCATAGACCGTCATACCACACACATATATTCCTAATTTTTTATCATGCAAGGGCTTAAAAATTTCTTTTTCTTGCGTAAGCGTATTATAGATTTTTAGCATAAAGCAATCTCTTCCGTATTTTTTCACTGCCAATTAGCTTATAAAGTTTTTCCAGTTCAGGACCATCGAATCTTCCTGTTAATGCTATACGTAAAGGAACAAATAAAGCTTTACCTTTTATGTTTAACTCATCCTGAAGTTTTTTTATCAAACGCTTAAAGTCAATTTCTTTTTCTGTTAAACGCAATGCCGTCTTCCAAAATAGAGGTGTTACCTTTTTTAAAAAAACTTTTGCTTCTACTGTCAAACATAGTTCAGCAAATAAAGTCTTCGCCCATGCCAATGCTTCATCCGGAAAAGAAACATTAGAGCGTATTAACTCAATAAATTTCGGCATAAAAGCCGAAGGTATACATGTTTTTACTTCTTCTCCTAGCCATATCTGAAGTTGATCATCACTACATTTTAACAAGGCTTGTTTCTGCCAATACAATAATTGAACATTGTCAAAGCGCGCCGGCGATTTCCCTAATCGTTCAATCGAAAAATGTTTACTCAGAGCAGCTAACTCCATAAAATCAGGATTTGTGTAGACATGTCCAAGTCTAGCCAAATAATTTTGCAATGCCTCGGGAAAATAGCCTAATTCTTGTAACGCTTTAATACTAAAACTACCATGTCGTTTTGATAAAGGCATTCCATCGTCACCAATAATCAAAGACATATGGCCATAAGCAGGAATCGGTAAATCCAATGATTCCAATAACATCATTTGTCTTGGTGTATTCGTCAAATGATCCTCACCTCGTAACACGTGCGTTACTTTCATTAAGGCATCATCAATCGCATTACAAAAGAAGAAAGCCGCTGAACCATCACTACGTCGAATCACAAAATCCCCGATATCATCACTAGAGAATGCCTGTTCTCCTTTTACCAAATCAAAAAATTGAATGGTTTGATCAGACAAAACTTGAAATCGTAATGCAGATTTTTCACCACCAGCCCTTTTTTTAGCAATTTTTTCATCTGACAAATGACGACAAGTACCCGAATAACGCGGAGGTTTACCCTGTGATAACTGGAGCTTTCGCATTATAGCCAATTCTTGTTCGCTACAAAAACAGGGATAAGCCCGGCCCAAACGTTCTAACTTCTCATAATAATAGTCATAAATAGCTTGTCGTTGCGATTGAAAATAAGGGCCTTGCTCTCCTTCTTTTCCAGGT
>JAVHYG010000060.1 GCA_031119195.1 Rickettsiella sp.
ACTGTAACCGACGCACGAGGTGGATTGCCTTTGTTGGCGCCCATGAGTGAAGTGGCTGGACGTATAGCTATACAAGCAGGCGCACATTGCTTAGAAAAAACACAAGGAGGACGTGGTATTTTATTGTCGGGTGTTCCAGGTGTTGCATCAGCGAGTGTTGTTGTTTTAGGAGGTGGTGTCGTTGGTAGCCATGCAATTCGTATGGCATTAGGTGCGCAAGCACAGGTGACAGTATTAGATAAATCAGTGGTTCGTTTGAAAGAATTGGATCAGCAGTTTGGTGGCCAGCTTAATACTATTTTTTCAACGCAAGATGCAATTGAAAAATATACGGCGCTAGCAGATCTTTTAATTGGGGCCGTGCTCGTACCAGGTGCAGAGGCACCTAAAATAGTGTCGACAGCATTAATAAAAAAAATGCGTCCTGGAACCGTTATTGTAGATGTGGCTATTGATCAAGGTGGTTGTTTTGCATCAAGCCGGCCTACAACGCACGAAAAGCCGACGTATATTGTCGAAGATGTAGTGCATTATTGTGTTAGCAATATGCCAGCAGCTGTTCCACGTACATCGACTTTTGCTTTAACACATGCGACTTTTCCTTATATATTGGAATTAGCTAATAAAGGGATACAAAAAGCGTTGGCTGAAAATAATCATTTACGCAACGGCCTTAATATTTGTCATGGTCAAATAACTCACGCAGCGGTAGCTAAAGTATTTAACAAATCTTATATTTCAGCGCAGGAGGCTTTAAGTGCCTAATTGTTTCACTCAGCAATCTGAACGATCGATACCTATTGTTTCAATCGCGTGCTTACAATGGGATGCATGGCTAAGCAAACAAACTGCTGTTATCAAACAATGGCTTAGTACACTTAATTTTGTGCCCAAACCAGGCTGCACCGCATTGCTTCCTAATAATAAAGGTGAGTTAGAACAAGTTTTATTAGTTTTAAATGATGAATCCGATTTTTGGTCATTTGGCGTTTTACCTAATGTGCTACCTAAAGGACATTATCAATTCAAAGGCTTAAAAAATGAAAAATTTTCGCATCGTGCGGCCATGGCCTGGGGATTAGGTGCTTATGAATTTACACGTTATAAAAAATCGACAAAAACTTTAACACAACTGTTTATTTCAGAAAAAAATAGTGAGTTTTTAAATGCCAAACTTACAGCGATTTATCGGGTACGGGATTTAATTAACACACCGACAGAAGATTTAGGTCCTGCAGAATTGGCAGAGAAGGTTGTTCAACTTGCTGAAAAATTTAATGCAACGGTGAAACAAATTATTGGTGACGATCTTCTAACGGAAAATTATCCAGCGATACATGCTGTGGGTAGGGCAAGTTCGCGTAAGCCGCGTTTAATTGATCTAACTTGGGGGAATCCAAACGATCCTAAAATAACTTTGGTTGGTAAGGGTGTATGTTTTGATTCGGGTGGATTAAATCTCAAACCCGGATCAAGTATGTTATTTATGAAGAAAGATATGGGAGGTGCAGCGAATGCGATCGGTTTAGCTGAAATGATCATGACCTTTAATTTACCCATACGATTGCGTTTATTGATTCCTGCTGCAGAAAATTTGATAGGCAGCCAAGCGTATAAGCCAGGCGATATCATTAAAATGCGCAATGGTTTAAGTGTTGAAATTAGCAATACGGATGCCGAAGGACGTCTTATTTTAGCGGATGCGTTGTGTGAGGCAGACAGTGAAAATCCAGAGCTACTGATTGATCTTGCTACCTTGACAGGGGCTGCGAGAGCTGCGGTTGGGACGGAAATAAGTGCTTTTTTTACAGATCACGAAACTTTGGCTAGTAATTTGTTAAATTACAGTGAAGAAGAACGGGATCCAATTTGGCGTTTACCGCTCTATAAGCCATACAAAAAATTATTAGAAAGTAAATTTGCGGATATGAGTAATTCAGGGACGTCCCCTCATGCAGGGGCTATTACAGCTGCTTTATTTCTAAGTTCTTTTGTTCGAGAAAAGACACCATGGGTACACTTCGATTTTAATGCCTATAATGCTAGTTTTCGTCCGGGGCGACCTGAAGGGGGAGAAGCAATGGCTATTTTGACTTTATTAAGTTATTTACATAGTAAATATTTACCCGTTAAATAGATTTTTTCTTATTAAAATATTGCGGAAATTATATAAATAATTTATTTTTTCTTTTGCTCATCAATGATGTAAATAATAGGTTATTTCAGCTAAGTTTTTACTGGCTTGCACACCTTAATACGTAAATGGAGGTGAATACTGCTTACTATAATCTCTTACACTATTATATGACTAGACTGTGCTGTGTACCATCATTAAAAATCTATATATTTCTTAGTTAAATGTAGCCTATGCTTATTTATATATATAATTGAAAATTATTTTAGCCTATATTTTCTATAAATATTTTTATTTATTTTGATAAATTAATTGCATAAATAGCTTCTTTAGCGCCTATTGTTATCGATACTCAAGTCAAATACACTCCGATTAACTTTTACGAAATTATTTTTTTGGAGTATAATCATATGTCAATCACAGTTGGTATTTTTTTAGATACCTTACTAGCGCATAATAATCCGCATACTTTTAATCAGACGCGTTTAAATCAACTAAAACCTTATTTCAATAATCCTATCTATGAAATTTTTATTTATACTAAGGAAGTACTAAAAAAATCTGATCAACTTTATATTGAATTGATAGAAGCAGGGTTAAAAATGAAAAAATCCCCTTCTATTCATCAACTAATCGTTATTCCCCAAAAAAAAATTGAAAGTCAATTTTTAAAACATCAACATTATTTAAAACATAAAGCAGATAATGGAGATATCGTAATCATCATCGGTAGTTTCACTGATAAGCAATCGGCTTGGGCACAAAATTATGACTTTTCATTAGTAGATTGGCCTTACGATTCACAAAAAACGATGGGCCAATTGTTTGCTGAACTACTCTCGATATTATCGGATAGCGCAGCTATTAAAACTACCGAGAGTTTCGTATCGGAGGATGTTAAGCCAATTTTTTTTCCTATTAAACGCCTTAACAGGCGAGACATTCCATACGTTCCATCTTGTGCTAAAGAAATTCAAGAACTTTTGGAATCAATACGAATATTAAGAGATGATATTAAAAATTTAACACAGACTAATATGAAGCTTGAAGAAGAACAGCTTATTCTACAGAAACAAATGATTTCATCGGAAAAAACTCAAACACTTTTTTTAGAGGAGTTGCTCACTCATTTTCCATGGACATTAGCTGAGATAGGTATGACCATGTTTATGGTAGTAATGCATGTAATTGAAGGCTGCATATACATTGATAAATGTGTTAGAAAGCACTGCTTTTCTAAAACAGTGTCTGAAGAAAGTAAGGTTAGGATAGAAGAAGTAAAAGTTTCTGTAAAAACGCAAACTATACCATTTTACTCCGTTGCAAGTACAAGCTTAGAAACTAGTACAGGGACTTTAGCTTCAAATGATAAAAGTACACCATTAAAAAATTTTTCTAAGAAAAACCGTTATGTTCCTATTGTTAGCGCTTCCAATGAGGCGGGTTATTTTCACAAAAAAAAAGGTGGCATGCGCAAAGCTTTACTTCGTGATGAATACGGAGAGTCCTCCAGTAAAAGTATAGAATCCAATGGTGGAATGAGTTATCAGCAGATAGTTTAAAATGGGTCTAAACTGCAATGTTTAGAAAAAGTACATTTCGATTACTTTTGAAGTTGTGGGTTTGCTACTTGCTTACTTTTATTATGCAATAAGGGATTTTCAGTGAAACTATTGTTTTTAGAACGTAGTTATGTTTTCGCAGCAAATAAAGTATTTGCCAATAACATAGCGACTGTCATGGGTCCGACTCCACCGGGTACGGGAGTAATATAAGTGGCTCTTTGCTTAGCTGTATCAAATTCGATATCGCCATGCAGTTTTCCATTAGCAGAACGTGTAATACCAACATCAATAACTACGGTATTTGGTTTAATCCATTCGCTCTTAATAATGCCTGCTTTTCCTATTGCGCTGACTAATAGATCGGCTCGATTTATATGTTTTTCTAAATCGCGCGTTTTACTATGGCATAGTGTGACTGTACAGCCTGCATTGAGCAGTTCTAAAGCCATTGGCTTACCGACAATATTCGAAGTGCCGACGATGACTGCCTCTAAACTTGGTAAATAGATTTTCTCATGTTCAAATAAATACATGACCCCATAGGGTGTGCAAGGCCGCAAATAAGGTTGTCCTTGGGCGAGTAAGCCTAAATTAATAGGGTGGAAACCGTCTACATCTTTTTTAGGATCTATACTTTGCAAAATAAGTGAGGTACAAATATGAGCAGGAAGTGGAAGTTGAATTAAAATACCGTGGATTGTAGGATTAACATTGAGCTCATTTATGAGGGATAATAATTCTTTTTCTGTAATATTGCTAGGTAAATCATATTTCGTAGAAAGAATGCCGCATTCTTGGCAGGCATTCCGTTTATTTCTTACATAGATTTCTGAAGCAGGGTCGTTACCTATCAGCAGTACAGCTAAACCTGGAGCAGCTTTGCCGTTTTGTAGGCGGCGTTCAATATCGGCTTTTATAGTATTGCGAACTTTTTGGGCAATTGCTTTGCCATCGATGATTTTTGCCGTCATAATTACTTAGTTTATAGAAAGAAAAAACACAGTTTCGCAGTTATTCCTCATGGATAGCCAGAGCAAATAACCCAAGCTACAGCGAAATAATTTAAGACACGGGCCATAGTATATGTTAGATCCTAAATATTTACGTAATCAAACTGAACAAATTGCAGAAAAACTTAAACTGCGGGGTTATCTATTAGATGTTGAACAAATAAAACATCTTGAAAAACAGCGCAAAGCATTACAAACGGAAACACAAACCCTGCAAAATCAAAAAAATCAAATTGCTAAATTTATTGGACAAGCGAAGCAAAAGGGCGAGGATACTACAATTTTGCTAGAAAAAGCGACATTTGTAAAAAATCAACTAGAAGTTTCTGAGAAACAATTTACTGACATTCAAGAACAACTTGAGTCTATTTATCTCACTATCCCCAACATTCCGGATCACTCAGTTCCTATTGGAAAGGATGAAACTAATAATAAACTGATAGCTACCTGGGGGGAGTTACCAGAATTTAAATTTACACCTAAAGACCATGTTGATGTGGGCCAACAAAATCATTGTATGGATTTTGATGTCGCAGCGAAAATTTCTGGTGCACGATTTGTTGTACTCTATGGAAAATTAGCAAAGCTACAACGTGCTTTGATTCAATTTATGTTAGATGTACATACGAAAGAACATGCGTATGAAGAGCTTTATGTACCTTATATAGTTAATACCACCAGTTTAATCGGTACAGGACAGTTACCAAAATTTACCGATGAACAATTTAAGCTAAAAGGAGAACAAAACTTTTATTTAATACCCACGGCTGAAGTGCCGGTAACAAATTTAGCACGTGATGTAATTTTTTCAGCAGATGTGTTGCCTAAAAAATATGTGACACATACCCCTTGTTTTCGTAGTGAAGCAGGTTCCTACGGAAAAGATACACGCGGCATGATTCGTCAACATCAATTTGAGAAAGTGGAACTGATCCGTTTCGTAAAACCCGACCAAAGTGCTCAGGCTTTAGAAGAACTTACCATAGAGGCGGCATCAATTTTACAAAAATTAGAATTACCTTATCGTGTCGTTTCCTTATGTACCGGCGATTTAGGCTTTAGCTCAGCTAAAACTTACGATTTAGAGGTTTGGTTACCTAGCCAAAAAATTTATCGAGAGATTTCATCGTGTAGCAATTTTAAAGATTTTCAGGCGCGACGATTGCAAGCCCGTTGGCGTAACTCAACAACGAATGAAAACGAGTTGATCCATACTTTAAATGGTTCAGGTTTAGCGGTAGGACGTACACTGGTAGCAATTATGGAAAATTATCAAACAATAGAAGGGAAAATACGTATTCCAGAGGTATTAAAACCATATATGAATGAAAATTTTATTTAAAATGGCAAATTTATGCAAAACGTCAATGAAAATCAAAAAGGTATAATTTCTCTAAGGGTTGTTTTATTATCAATTGTTTTGGCTATTTTATTAGCGGCTTCCAGCACCTATTTAGCATTAAAAATTGGAATTTTGCCATCAGCTTCTATTCCAGCTGCCATATTGGCGATGGCAATACTTCGTTTTTTTAAAAATACGAGTATTTACGAAACCAACCTGATTCAAACAGCAGCCTCAGCAGGAGAAGCAGTGGCAGGAGGAATTGTTTTTACAATTCCCGCATTAGTAATTATCCGGTATTGGAATCATTTCCCTTATTTTGAGAATGTGGCAATCGCTTTATTAGGTGGTTTGCTCGGCATTCTATTTTCTATTCCATTGCGAAAAATATTGATAAGTACACCACAACTTTATTTTCCCGAAGCCAAAGCGATTGCCGAGGTTTTACAGTTAGCTAAAAAGCAAACATTTCATATTCGTGAAATGATTTTAGGCACAAGTTTAGGGGGATTATTAGAATTAGTCCAAACAGGTCTAAAAGTCATCGCAAGTACCGCGGAAAAATGGAGTGTAGTAGGGAAGTCAAAAATAATCATTGGTTTTGGTATCGGGTTTTCACCTGCATTAATTGGTGTAGGTTATCTAATTGGTTTTGATGTGGGGGTGAGCCTTGCTTTGGGTGCACTTATGATGTGGGGAATTGGCTTGCCACTATTAAGTATTTTTGTAAAAGTAATCGGTCCTTTCAATTTAGAGGCAAGTTTAACAGCTTACAGAACAGATATTCATTATATTGGCTTAGGGGCGATGTTAATTGCTGGGCTTTGGACTTTACTTAATTTATTAAAACCTTTTTATCAAAGTCTTCGTGTATCGGTACAGGGATTGCTAAAAACATTTTCTAATAAACCATTAGTAGCTTCTACTGAGCAAGATATACCAACGATTTATTTGTTTTCAAGTTTGCTGATACTTATTGTTTGTATTTATTTTTTACTGGGCTATTTGCTTCCGCTGCAAACTTTTATGTCGGGTGCTTCTTTTCTTTTTATTCCAGCTGCTGTTTTTTATATACTCATCATGGGTTTTGTTTTTGCAGCTATTTGCGGCTATTTTTCGGGATTAGTCGGAGTAACAGCAAGTCCAGGTTCGTCTATTGTGATCGCAGGACTTTTATTTATAGCTATAATTTTACGCACCTGGCTTATTTTTCAAGGCCATCCTATAGCTTCAGAGCAATTGCTTAGCGCCGCGGCAATTACCATTATTATTGCTGCTGTGGTTGCAGGAGCTGCTTGTATTGCAAATGATAATATTCAAGATCTTAAAGTGGGTCATCTTATAGGCGCAACACCTTGGCAGCAACAAGTTATGTTGATACTTGGAGTTATAGTGGCTGCCTTTGTAGTTCCATACATCATGGACCTGTTATTTAATGTTTATGGGTTGACTACAGTCCTGCCGCGTGTCGGTATGGATCCCACTCAAACCTTATCTGCACCTCCCGCAGCAATGATGGCAGGTTTAGCACAAAGTGTATTTAATCACAATTTACCATGGTCTATGTTGGGTATTGGCGCTGTAATCATGGTAATCTTTATACTGTTTCAGCTCTTGGGTTTTAAGAAACTTTCTTTATTAGGGATATCAATGGGAATTTATTTTCCTTTGAGTTCCTCCATCCCCTTGTTTATTGGAAGTTTATTTGCATTTTTTATCAAGCGAAAATTTTATCATCAACTCCAAACGGTCAATGAAAATAAAAAGACAGAGATAAATCAACATAAACACTATGCCGTATTGCTTGCCTGCGGATTAGTTGCAGGAGCTGCTTTGATGGATGTATTAATTGCTATCCCTATGTCTGTAACAAGTAATCCGGCTATTTTAGCTATTATGCCAGTTTCCTGGGATAGTTTAGCAATAAGTTTGGGCTTTCTTAGTGTACTGGGTTTAGGTTTTGGATTTTATCGAGTGAGTTGTTTAAATAAAAAGTAACATATCAATCTTAATTAAGGAGAGTTAAAAATGAAAAAAGAAATATCGAAGTGGGACCATACCGATCCGGAATTACATCAAGAACTTAATCTGAATACAGTGCATATTAAAGTTTCGGAAACTAAGATTCCAACAAGCTGTAATAAAAAGTTAATTTTAGATTATCTCGAAAAAATTTGCTCTAAAGAACAAAATTATGTTTTTTATGTCCTTGAAAATAAGATATTAGTTTACTGTCCAAACTTTGATGAGAATGAACTGCTGGAAGATCCGTTTAATATCATGAGACAATATCTTGAATCGGGTGAATGCCTTGCTAATTTGAACAAAAGAGAAGTAATAAGTGAAGGGGCATTTCTTTTATCAATAGCTTTCGGTTCACTTATCGTTATTTTATTAAGCGTTTTTGTTCCAAGTGTAGCTTTTATTCTTCCCGCAATTGTTGTGCCCTTATTGATAATAGCTATTTTTGTCAGTATTATTTTATTTTGCAGTGTGAGTTTACCTAAATGTGTTGAGATATTAGCTGCTAAACAAGAATTTCATGAATGTGAAAAGAGGTTAACGAACATCTTGTCTAGTATTCAGCAAACTTCTCAAGCTGCTAAATATTTAAATCCCACTATTACTAAAGCTTCGCCAATTAATATACCACCTAACAATTCAAGAAATGCTTTTTCAACTTCAGGCGTTAATCGAGGATTTTTTGCTGAGCGTTGTAGGTACTTCGACAGTTTTGAATCTATAGAGGAAGACCAACTAAGCTTATCCTGCAACTAAGCCAAATTAGTCATTATTCTAAAGACATAGATTTAAATACAGGGGTCACATTAAAGTGCCTAATATCTTAAAGTATTCATTAGGCAATAAACACTTTGATGTTAGTTGTTTGCAAACGATGTGGTAGCTAACCCCAAGAGTAATAATGCCCAAGATGTTAGGATTGCTATTTTTTAGCAAATTGACTACAATTTGCCGTTCCATTTAGGGCCGTTAGCTCAGTCGGTAGAGCAGTAGACTTTTAATCTATTGGTCGATGGTTCGATTCCATCACGGCCCACCAGTAAAATCAGGGTCTTTCCCATTTTAGGAGGCAGGTTAGGGTCTTTCCCACTTTAGGAGGCAGATTAACAACATAAAACTTTAACTCTTA
>JAVHYG010000061.1 GCA_031119195.1 Rickettsiella sp.
CCCCGCTGTTATCAAATCTTGGCAGACCCACTGGGATAACTTATCACAGTATTTTGAGTATCCGGAAGAATTACGGCGTATTGTTTACACGACAAATATCGTTGAAGGTTTTCATCGTCAAGTCCGTAGATACACTAAAAATAAAGGGGCTTTTACCAGTGAAACGCCTTACTTAAATTGATTTACTGTGCCTGTCAAAAAATACTGGAAAAATGGTATCAGCCATTGCATAATTGGGCATTAATTGTTTCTCAGCTGCAAATATTTTTTGACGGCCGATTAAATTTACAACTACGATAAACGCTAGTTGACACTCTTTGATGAATACTCCCTCGAGTTATTGTAATTCCAATGATTATTTTTTAAGCGCTCCCCTGAATAAATCTCTTGGTGTGTATTTTAAAGCTTCAATAGATGTGTGATTGTTGTGCTCCTCATATATTTTAAGCTTAGTATTTGTTTCATTCTTTTCTAATCCTTTGTGAATAAGGATATGTTGTAGTTCTGTCATGGAATATTCTTTAACATCAATTTTGTAGAACCGGTTGGCTAAAGCAGGGGATAGCGGTTGTCGGTTGCTAAAGGATATGGGATTTTGTGTGCCTACTACAAAAAAACCAGCTTGTTGGGCCAGATTCCCGGCTAAATCAACGCCGCTCATCAGTGCATTTAGTATTTTTTCAACTGGGGCAGTATTGAGTTCATCTATCACCACGATGGCCCCTTCATGAAAGGCCTTAATGAGAACTTTGTCGATCTTAGCTGGATCGGTGAGTGTTAAATAGTAATAACGCTTAGTAGAATCTACATTTGCTTCTTGGTAACCAAGTTCTTTAAGTAGTTCGATGACTAAAGCACTTTTACCAATACCAGAGGCACCTTCAAGCAATAAGCCATGAAGACCTTGTGTTTTCAGTTCTGGCGTAATGATCCGTTTTTCGCGTATCGCTAAATGATCTTGTATTAGTTGTAAGGTGCGTCGACGACTGGGTGGTACGATGTAACGATCTCCCAGTGGTAATAATGATGTTTCTCGGTGACTTGCACGTAAATCTCTATAACTTTTGTCTTGCTGAAAATTTAGTTTCCATTGTTTTCTAAGTGGCTTAGGAAGGTAAGGTTTGATTTCGTCATACAACGCTAAATAGGCGTTTTGTAAGGGGGTTCTTAAGTTATTTTTCTGGCAGAGGATTGCAAATCGTAACAGCATCATTTGTAGGTTGCGGGGTGTTAAAGATTGTTGAGGTTGAGTCTGCTTTGATAAAGATTGATAGCCTTTTAAAAGAAACTCAGCGACTTGCTTTTGATCCGTCTTCGATAACGCTAAAGAGCAAGTTTGATTCGTTTGCGCGAGTAACGGGCCTAGGATAGTAAGCAGTAAAAATCGATCTGACCAGTTTTTGAATTGTAGTCCACGACCATGTCGCTGAAAAAATTGATGCGTTTGGCGGCTTTGAAACTTAGTGGGATTACCGCAGAAAATAAGTTTGTGCTGGGGCGTTAAGGGATACTGTTTGCCGTGGATGAAAATAGCCGGCGGATCGTCAAAAAGTCCTTCGAAGCAATTAAACGAACCTTCTTTACTTAAATTTGCTTCATCCAAAAACAATATATGTATTTTATCTAAATGAGTATCACTGGCCCAACGGACCATTTGATCCATGCCAACGGATAACTGCAGTGTTTGTCCTTTATTTGCATAATACGGCTGTAACTTTTCGATAATCAGTGTACTTTTACCAATCCCAGAAGGTCCTATGATAAAAACATAGGGGGTAGCATCTAACTGTGTTGTTAATTTTTTTAAGCGTTTCTTTTCTTCTTGATGTGGCTTAAATCGAAAAAAATGGCGTTTCATAATGCGCTGTATCCATTTTTTCAAATTAGAAAAAAAGTAGCGCTGTTTAAGTTTTTCTCCTAGCTGATTAATAGCCATAGGGTTAGAAAAAAATAAACTAAATGATTTTAAAGGATTTTTAGCAGGCTGTGTCTTCAGTGTTTGGGCAATTGTTTTTAACTGAGTATAATTCCATGATATTGTTTGTGAATTTTGTAAGTGTTTTTTCAGCTTTTCTAGAATAGGCTTCGAGACAGCTTCTTGCGCCAATTGTTCAAAGCGGTTTTCATCGCTAAAATCCTGTTTCTTGTACCGTTTATCTTTCGCAAGAAAAGTAAAGGCGTCTTTTTGATCAGTGACGAGGATAATTTGACCGGTTGTCAAAGGATGTAATTCCCCATTAGTTTGTAAGAAAGGGTTAGCCGCAAAAAGATTAGCCAATTGAGACGCCAACTCATCCGAAAAAACTCCTTTTAATATCACAGTTTTACCCGCTTTAAGCTGCTTTAGCAATTCACCATCCTGGATGTTAAAAGAATGAAGAGAAGCGCTATTTTTGGATGTATCGAGTTGGATAAGACTGACTAAATCAGCGTAGCTGGTGTTCTGAGCAACATGGATTACTATACAAGATCCGTTGCGTTGTTTTAATTGACTCAAGGTTAGATCGGTATCGTTGCTTTGGTAACACTCAGCAGAAAAAGAAGCTGCCTTAATGACCGGTGCAACTGTCAAGGAAGAAGTGGGTTTAATAACTTGAGTTAATCTAGAGGGTAACTGGACATTTTCTCCTAAAATGAAGTGGAGCCGGCAGTTATACTGATTGGCTTGATGGCATAATTTAGCCCACTGACTTTCAGGCAAGTTTTGTGTGACATAGAGGCGCAGTGTGTTATTTGCATAGTCAGCTAATAAACCAGTAGATTCGATAAAAGTACTTTTTCTATTACAATAATGATGGCGATAAAATAGACCATCAAAGGTATAGGTACTAAGAAGCTGATCCCACTCCATACCCGCTTGCATAGATTCCCCCATCATTTTACCCTTAAACTCATATGCTGGATGGGTAAGCTGCCAGGTCAATGATTTAGGTAAGTGAATTTTTTCACCATTGGATTCTATAGTCCTGTATTTTGCCAAGTCTGCAAAAAAGCGTTTGCAGCTGAGATCCGTGTTAATCGGCGCATGACGAATTTCGATATTTTTATTTTCTGTGACCGTTTGTTGGAAAACACCAAGTTTAAACGTAAAAGGTGATCTAACCTGACCTACATATTGCAATTGACCGATAAGCTGTTCTTTCCAGTAATTACAATCATCATATAAATCAATCACTAAATCAGATTCCACGTTACCCTTGGTGAATTCGAGTACATCACGCTCCAGTAAGGGTAACTGCCAAGATTTTTTGACAGGAACACGCGACAATATGTCTTCACCCATGCGCTGACTGATCGCAAGATCCATGGCCGCGATGATTACGACACCTTCTGGAATAGAAATATCGCCTAATCGACGTGGGATATCAAAAAGGGTATTGTATCCTACATCCGTCATTTGATAGCGATCAAAGTTGATGAGTAAAACATCTCCTGTTTTAAGTTGCTTTAAGTCACGAATAAAAGGGGAATCTATTTTTTCATAACCTATGTCTGTCTGAGTAATTTTTATAGTCTTAAATATCAAGTCTCTAAAACTGGGGAGATAGAGTACATGTTGATTGCATTGATCTTTTTCATTACAAAGATCAACATAAAAAGATTCTATATCGTTACCGTCAGAAAAGATCAGCATCGCTTGTTTTTGATTCAGATCATAAGTGGCTAATTGTTGTTCTAGTTGTGTTATCGCTTCTGTAAAGAGGGTGGTGAATAATCTCATTTGCGGAACAACAGACATCGAACTAGTGATCGTTTTTTCTTTCTCTTCTGCAGAAGCGTTTGTTAGGGATTGTTTAGTTTCTACTTCTTCTGTTTTTGCCGCACTTAAACCATCAACAATTAGTGTTTGTAGTGGCTTTATATGCAATTGTACAGAATATCCCCCTAAATCTTGCTTGATCCATTTACCTTCATAGTTTATTTCTATAAATGCATGGCAATCGTTTGTTATACAACGTACTTTAATTCCAAGATGCGCTGCTAAGGCTAAAAACAAGTAGACTCTATGCCGACATGCTCCCACTTGTTTCTCTAAAAGATAGTTAAACTCTGTATAGTTCTTCATGGTCGTATGCTGGGTTCGATCGCTGGTCTCGATTTCAAAACCTTTTAAAGCATGTGTTAGAACTGCAATACGTTGCTGAAGTGTAAGCTTGTTGAGTTGCCGGTATGCAGCATTTTTTTTCAGTGTACCGTCCGCCTCAAATCGTGTTTTTTTTACCCATTTCAATGCTTCTGGGGTGATGCCGCTGTTTTCCCAGGAAGCCGCTACCGGGAGTTCATTGACCTTTAGCTGATATTGAATCTGTATCGTTTGTGTTTTCTGGTTAACGTCAGGTGTTAATCGTACATAGTACTGATTGGTATTCTCTGCATAAGCAAATTCTAGTGCACTACTGGCATGATAAGCTGTTAACTGTTCTTGGGAAGATAAAGAAGGCAGAGATATCCAGTCAGTTGCGTTGAGTGTCATCACGACTTGACCTATATAGGTACTACTACCTTCTTCCTGGTTGATGGTTTTGCTGGCGTAAGGTTCTTTAGGTAGTAGTTGAAGTGATGTCTTTATAGACGTTAGTCTCAAATATTCCTCATCTTGATTGAGGCCGTCATAAATCTTTAAACGATAATGGTGAGCGCCTGGATCGGGTGTAAAATAAGTTTGAACAGTAAATGTTTTTTCAGGATTAAACGTAGTATCGGTATCAATAAGTGAGTGGCTATGTTTGCGAAAATTTTCAGTTGTCGACGCGCCTCTTGCGCCGGCTATTTGCTTTTGTACTTTTTGCTCTTCATGTTGCGTTGTTGATTTAGTAGTCTTTGTTTTTCCAGGAGCAACATACCCATACATTTCTTTAACAAACTTATAATCGATCAACTTTAAGTGAGGGTGTCTAGCAGTGAAATTGTCTATTATCTTTTGATTATCGCTAATATCCGACGAGCAAATAGTAAGATTTCTGAGTGTAAGTAGTTCTAGATCGTTGAATAAGCCACTAAAATCTACTTTACAGCCAAGTAAACGAAGAGACGTCAACTTTTTACACTGGCGCAAAAAACTCAATAACTCTGGTAGTTCTAAAGTAGTCTGCAATAAGCTAAGCTCTATAAGTTCAGGAAGTTCTAAACCTTTAAATAAGCCATTCAAATTTGTTTCATAAACCTCAATTTGGTTGTAGCGAGTAATCTCGAAACTAGATGGATAATCTAAATAGAGTGTTATCAATTTTTTACAACCCAGCAAAAAGCCGTGCAATTCTGCTGTATCCAAACTCTGTGTTGCCAAATGAAACGCTTTAAGTTTAGGTAGCTTTACATCGCGCAATAAACTCCTGAAACTCGTTTCGTGATGAACAACATGAAGTTCTTCAACGTTTGAAAAAATAGCTTGTATAATTTGCAAGATTTTAGTGGATGTGTTTATAAGCAATAACTTTTTTGCAGATAACTTAGCTAATAAACCCAATAGCGTGCTATTATCATCGCCAACATCCACTATGACACTTAATGAAGCAGGCGGTTGTGCTATTAACTCTTTACTTATCTGCAAATAGTAGGGTGGGTTTGTGCAAGAAAGGGTGTCTAAATGGCTCGCTTTTAATAGCGGGTCACTTATATTGGTATTTTGATAAAATTGCTGAGTTACTGCATTGTCTTTATTCGTCATTGTATATAAGGCGGGAAAACATTGGCCCATGGCAAAATAATCAAGTATAGCGATATGATCTCGTGCTATTCCTTGTTGAGTGGCCATTTGTATCGCCATCGAAGCAGAAGGATTCCAATTGCCCGCACAGGCTGTTAGGTCCGAAGCCTCTCTAAGAAGTAAAAGTGCGTTGTAAGTAGGTAACCATACGTTGAAGCCCTCATCAAATAGCAACTGTAGTTGCTGTAGATAGTTTTCTCGTTTATCGTTGGAAAGGCATAAAACGAGCCAGTCTAAAAAGATAAGTTGCTTTTTCTTTTTCTCACCCTCTTGATAGCAAGGTTTTTCCCAAAAATCAGTTTTCTGATCAAGCAAACGATTGATATTGGGTCGTCCTGATGGAAGGTGGGTATATTCTTTACCGGAAATAGGTTCTTTATAATAAAAAGTATCAAGAAACAAAATATTAAATTCCTCTTAGCCTTATTTTTTTATTGAGTTTAGTTTGTAGCTAAACAATCTCCCATTTTTATTTTACTAACATTAACTGCTTAAAATTATCAATACGATTAAAGAATCTATTATTGCGTACCATAGCAACAGTATGCATCTTTATTGATGCAATTTATATTGATTGGATGCGTAAGTTTTTTCCGCTGAGCTTGAACGTGGTACTGTGAAAAAACTACTTGCGAATTGACTTGAACTAGCTGAACTTTGGTTGTTACTTATAGCACCTAATTTATCCTTGTTTAAATTATCAAAATCTCTGGATAAATCATCTAATTTTTTTTCATAATCTTTATGTAATACTTCTTCAAGCAATGTTTTTTCCCAAGGGAAATTTTCTCCATAATCACGGATTTTTCTGGCATCAGGCTTCATTTGTAAAAAATTAGCATTGAGTAAATCTTCCAAGAAAGAAGGGTTGGAAATCATAACGTTTAAAGTTACAACGAGTGTTGGTAATTTACTAGCATTCCCAGATTCTAAAATAGATTTAACATAATTATATACATATAAGCCACAAGAAATATTATCCGTTTGTTGATTATAACAATTATTTTTTATGGAGAAAGGCTTAAGATTATTTAGACAATTTGGATAGAGTAAGGTGGACCTTACAGATCTTGAATTATGACTGATTATATCTATTTTTCCTTTGTAGCAATCAACTTCAACTAATATGTAATGTTGTTTCTTTATACCAAATTGAGAACGACATTGTGCCAAAGGTATAAGTAATTTAGCATCATGTTCAGGATTTTGTTTTACATATCCTGTAATGACATCGTTAATAAAAGGAAGATTCTTACTTTGATCTTTATTTTTTGAATCGCTTGCGACTTGAAACACAAAAATGGGAACACGATTAGCTTGATAAAGTTTTTTATAGTAAGCACGAATATGATATGTTCCAATTACTTGAATAAAACCTTCAGCAATTTGATAGTTTTTAGAAGCAGGGCCTTCTAGGTACGATAGAAGTAAATTTTCGAGTAAGGTAGGATTTAACCGCAACTCAGGTGTTTTTTGTGAAACAACAACAGCACCACACTCCATAGGGTCAACTTCGATAAAATCATCAGGAAAATCATTGCTGGGTTCTGCAGGAACCATCACAAAAGACGGTTCACTTTCTATATTAAAATCAAATTTTTTTTGTAAATAATGTTCCACATCTTCTTGAAAGATATTTTTTTGAATCAGTTCATTATTAGTTATATCTACCGCTTGATATGGCATTCCATTAATACGAAGCAAAATAAAATCAAGTGCATGATGTATTTTATCTGAAGGAAATTCTTTGACAGCTTTCTCAATATCGGGACACATAACTGAAATATAGGCTTCATATTTTTCTGTAGTCTCTTTCATGATTTCATCTAGGGTAGGTAGCTTATCTATACTTAACTGCAAAGCACTTTCTGAAACATTTTTAGTCAAAACGCTTAATTTAGGCATATTAGAAAATTGTTCAAAAACAAATAGCAACGGATAGGAATACCAACTTTTTTTCCATTTACGCGAGTTAGTTTCTTTTCTAAAATCTTCGAGGATCACTAATAAAGCTTGAATTTCAGTAGAATCTAACTCTGTATCTTCATCAATATTTTTTTCTTTAAAGCGTGAATTAAGTTGCTTTATAAACTTTTTAATAGCTTGATAAAAATTCTCAACTTGCAATATTTTTTCTCGATAAACAGAAGATTTTTTGTTTTCTTTAAGTTGCTTGTTGGCTATATCAAATATTTCTTTTACGAGTGCTAAGCTTAAAGGTTGATGTTTGCATTGCTCAATTCTAAAAGCCTCGGTAAGTTTTTTTTGTACATCTTTATCCAAAATTTGAAAAATAGTTTCATGCTTTGAACATTGCGCTAGTTCTGGTAAGGAATATAACTTCATATCGAGCTTATTTAAAACAAGTGTATTTAAATTTTTTTTATTCTTTTTTAGAAACTGTATTTGTGAAGTTGTAAGTTTATTTAAGTGAATGATTTTTTCTAACAGAATAGGGCAAAAAACAGGTATGTTATGAAATGTTTTATCACAGAGTAGATCCTCAATATCGAAGTAATCTTTGTTCAATAGCAAGTTTAAAGTCCATTGCGTTTCGACTTCAGAATTAAAAACCAACCACTGTAGATAATCGGTTTTAAACTTATCCAATAACTCCGTTCTAGATTGCTTACTTAACTTATTAAATAAAAGATTGAAATAATAGCCAGATCCATTGTTATGTTGAACGTCTGTAGTGATTGCTGCCTGTATCGGGGATAAATTAAATAATTTTTCTTTGTTCCAAATAGTAATATTTTTTTCTAAGAGAAAATTGACAATAGGTAGATTAGCTTTAAGAATAGCAATTGTTAAAGGACTTAACGTTTCTTCAGTTTGAAGATTATTAGAAAAATCTAAATCAGCACTGTTTTTGTAAAGAAATGCTAACATCGATAGATTACCTGAATAGACAGCTAAAGAAACACCATTGAAAAAACCTGAAGGCTCATCTGGGTTCTTATTTTCTTTATTTTCATAAAGATAATTGATATCAATAAGATTACTGGCTAACATTAATTTAACTATCTTTATATTGCCCCCTTTAATACCATCCTTTAAAATACTATATAGTACATGGCGAAAGTTTTGAGGGACTTGCTTTTTATCTTGTTGATATATGTTGATAATTTTTTCCCAATTCTCTTTAAATTTTTCAAACATACCTGTTTTAGCTGAGTTTAATAATTCTTTATGATAATTAAGAATATTTTTTTCAAGATAGGTGGCAGAATAAAGTCGATCAATTTCTTCAGCTTGAGCACCTAATTTTTCACGAATGATGTTAGCATTAATTAAATTTCTGACTTCATCAATAGTATGATGGCGCATTAGAATATGCATTAAATTGTTGAGTAATGCGAGTTGACAATTTTCTAGAAAATTAATCTGTGACGGGCATAATAGCTTACCGTGCATG
>JAVHYG010000062.1:0-3842 GCA_031119195.1 Rickettsiella sp.
ATCTTATGTTGTACCACTTTGTTGCCGACTTTTCTGCGACTCATTTACGCTTGAGTAAACTACGCTGCTCGAAAAGTCGGCGCCGCGTGCTACAGCCAAAATTCAATTTCTTGCGTAAATTTAGACATATAATAAAATGCACGTTTCTAGAGAGTTGTCTTTCAAACGTAATATGATTAGAACGCGAGTTATTTCATGAAACAAAGCCTTAGCTAAAAGTTAATTTTCAGGGAAAGGCTGGCAAAGTTAAGTTAACTATGCTCCAATAAGCCGCTAATACTTGCTTGAAAAAAGAGGCCGTTCTTTATGGATTCGGAAAAAATTAATCAGCTCATTAAATTCCTTAATGAGAATAACTTAAGTGAAATAGAATTTAGTAAGGGTGATGAATCTATACGTATCAAGCGAGATCTAATGCCAACGCCAGTACCTATTTCACAGCCAGGTTCTTTTTCGTCTATATTGTCCAAAGAAGCGTCTTCTTCTGTTTCAAATGCATCACCGTTAGGGCATAAGGTTTGTTCGCCGATGGTAGGGACAGTTTATTTAGCACCTAGTCCAACTGCAGCGCCTTTTGTAGAGATAGGTCAGACCGTTAAAGAGGGTGACGTTCTCTGTATTGTCGAAGCAATGAAAATGATGAATCAGATTGAGGCAGACAAATCAGGTGTCATTAAGGCAAGGTTTGTCGAAAATGGGATGCCGGTTGAATATAACCAGCCTTTATTTGTTATTGAATAGAAACCGAGTAGTTTGCATTATTTTGTTGTTGGATATCTGGCTACGCTCCTCATTTGCCGTGTAAACTCCAGTTTTCTGGTACAGTCACTTAGAAATAACACAACTACCGAGTTTATAAAAAGTTTCAATATTGGGTTTTTAAAGAAGGGTTTAATGCTAATAGGTAAAAATAATGCTAACTAAAGTCGTTATTGCAAATCGCGGCGAGATTGCTTTACGTATATTACGTGCTTGTAAAGAGTTGGGTATACAAACAGTTGCTGTACATTCTGAAGTCGATGTCAATTTAAAGCATGTCAAATTAGCGGATGAAACAGTTTGTATAGGGCCGGCAGCTGCGACTGAAAGTTATTTAAACATTCCTGCCATTCTTTCTGCCGCGGAGATTACCGATGCGATGGGTATTCATCCAGGGTATGGGTTTCTATCGGAAAATGCTGATTTTGCAGAACGGGTCGAAAGAAGTGGTTTTGTTTTTATCGGTCCTGATCCCGATACCATTAGGAAGATGGGTGATAAAGTGTCCGCTATTATTGAAATGAAACGTTTAAAAATACCTTGTGTACCTGGTTCAGAAGGCGAACTCGATAATGATGATAAAAAAAATCTAAATATTGCGCAGAAAATTGGCTATCCGGTACTTATTAAAGCTGCAGGAGGAGGAGGGGGGCGTGGAATACGTGTTGTCCATAGTGAAGCGGCTTTGTTAAATGCCATTTCTTTAACCCGTTCTGAGGCACACGCTAATTTTAAAAACTCTAGTGTGTATATTGAAAAATTCCTTGCAACACCACGACATATTGAGATTCAGATTCTAGGTGATGGTCAAGGCCATGCTATTCATTTAGGGGAACGAGATTGTTCAATGCAACGGCGTCATCAAAAAGTTATTGAAGAAGCACCTGCGCCGGGAATTACCGAAAAACAGCGGAATCAAATTGGTGAATTGTGCGTACGGGCATGTTGCGAAATGAAATATCGAGGTGCAGGTACATTTGAATTTCTTTATGAAGCTGGGAATTTTTATTTCATTGAAATGAACACGCGAATTCAAGTTGAACATCCTATTACCGAAGAAATTACTGGATTTGATTTGGTAAGTGAACAGTTACGGATTGCGTCGGGTGAAAAATTAGCTTATAAGCAAAAGCATGTAAAATTTAAAGGGCATGCCATTGAATGCCGTATCAATGCGGAAGACCCCATTACATTTTTACCTTCGCCAGGGACGATTACACTTTACCATCCGCCGGGTGGGCCTGGCATACGGGTTGATACCGCTATTTACACAGGGTATGTGGTACCACCTAACTATGATTCGCTGATTGGTAAACTTATTGCTTACGGTGCATCACGAGAGATTGCGTTAGCGCGATTGCGTACGGCTTTAGATGAAATCGTTATTGAAGGTATTAAAACAAATATTCCTATGCATCAAGCACTGACGAGAGATGCTAATTTCATAAATGGCGGAACGCACATTCATTATCTCGAACAGCGCTTAGCACTTTAATACCATTATGGCTTGGTTAGAACTGACAATACAAACAAAAGAAATCTACACCGCATGCATTAGTGATTTTTTAGAACAAACTCATGCAGCTTCGATTACCTGGCAAGCAGCAGATGCACAAGCGTTATTTGAACCCGATTTAGATACAACCCCGCTTTGGCGATACGTTAACATACGTGCGCTTTATGCAGAAGAAACGCCTATTACCGACTTAGTTAACACATTACACACTAAGTTTGGTAAAAAAGCGATTTTGGATTGTTGTTTTAAATCAGTTGCCGATAAGGATTGGGAACGTGTTTGGCTCAATGATTTTCAACCGATGTGCTTTGGAAAACGTTTATGGGTTTACCCAAGTGCTTATGAACCTCCCGACTCTACAGGTATAATTATTCGATTAGATCCTGGTTTGGCTTTTGGTACTGGAACGCATCCAACGACAGCATTATGTTTAGAATGGATAGATGCACATCTGCAGCCAAATCAAACGGTGATTGATTATGGTTGCGGTTCGGGTATTTTAGCGATTGCGGCCTTGAAATGTGGTGCAAAACATGTTTTTGCTATCGACCATGATCCACAAGCGATAGAAGCAACACAAGCAAATGTGCGACAAAATACACTCGCACCGGAAAGAATACATTGTGGCTTATCATCTCAATTTAAGTTGGATGTAAAAGTAGATGTAATTTTTGCAAATATATTGGCTAAACCTTTAATGGATTTAGCTGCAACGTTTAAACATTTAATAAAAAAAAATGGTCAATGTGTGCTTTCGGGAATTTTCAGTGAGCAAGTCGCGAGTGTACAGCAGCGCTATATAGAGCAAGGATTTATGCTTACTGACATTCAATATAAGCAAGAATGGGTGATAATGGTGGTATGTCTTTCATCTTAAATTTTTATGAACCTCCTGGCTTGCGGCATTAATCATACAGCGCCTTTAGCGCTTCGTGAACAGCTTACCTTTCCGCCAGATTATTTGGCTTTTTTTTTACGTGAGCTGTTAAATGAAACACACGCTGAAGAAGCGATGATTCTGTCGACCTGTAATCGAATTGAGTTTTATTATATCAATGGCGATGCTCAAAATACGCTGGATTGTTTATATCGTACTAAACAATTACCAAAAGCGTGTTTACAAAATTATTGGTATGTGTATCAGCGAGAAAATGCATTACGTCATATTTTGCGAGTGGCCAGTGGTTTAGATTCAATGATCTTAGGAGAGCCACAAATCACAGGTCAACTCAAAACCGCTTTTTCTTTTGCTAATTCACTGGGTATTGCCGGAGCACAGTTTAAGCGTTTATTTCAATATATATTTAATGTGACAAAACAAGTGCGTCAACAAACCGAAATTACATCGCATCCGGTCTCACTCGCTTTTGCATTAGTAAGTTCTGCGAAGCATATTTTTGCACAGTTAGCGGATGCGCGTGTGATGTTAATTGGTGCTGGCGAAACTGTAGCTTTAGTAGCAAAACATCTGGTTTCACAAGGAATTCAACATTTTTTGATTGCAAACCGTTCTACTAAAAATGCAAGAAAGTTGGCTTTAGCGATAGGTGGTCAGACGATTCGTTTA
>JAVHYG010000062.1:3852-9124 GCA_031119195.1 Rickettsiella sp.
TATTTGCCCGATGTCGATTTAGTGATTACCGCAACGGCTAGCCCATTTCCTATTGTAGGAAAAGGAATGTTGGAAAGTGCTTTAAAAAAGCGTCGCCGTCGACCTTTGTTTATGGCGGATTTAGGTGTTCCGCGTGACATAGAAACTGAAGTCAATCAATTGGAAGATGTCTATCTTTATACATTGGATGATTTACAAAGCTTGATTCAAAAAAATCAGTCGCATCGTAAAGTCGCTGCGGTAAAAGCGGAAGCACTGATTGAAACTAAGGTTCAGGATTATCTCGATTTATTAAAAATAAAAGCTGCGACACCTCTTATTTCTGCGTATCGTCAACAAGCTGAATTATGGCGTGATGAAGAATTAAAAAAAGCCTTTGCATTATTAGAGAAAGGTGTTGCACAAAAAGAAGTACTACAACGCTTAGCCTATCGTTTGACGAATAAACTTATTCATACACCTAGCGTTACTCTACGTAAAGCAGCAATCTTAAATCAAAAAGAAATTTTAGCTTCTGCTATGCAGTTGTTGGGTTTAAATCATTAATTTTTAGTGTTTAGGATGTAATGCATTTCCTTCTGCTACATTTTACTTGATATTGTAATTATTGCATTTTGTTCATATCTGGACTTACGCGAGAAATTGAATTTTGTTTGTAGCAGGCGGCGCCTACTTTTCGAGCAGCGGAGTTTACTCAAATGTAAATGAACATCACAGAAAAGTTGGCAACAAAATGGTACACCAAAAGACGGCTTTTCGCGAGTACAGAGCAGATATGACGTGTCTTGAAAGTACGCACTGCCCCCTATGATTACAAATAGTTTTAGGCACTATGTCTTTTTTACCGGCAAAGCAGGGTATTTTTATGTGTAAGCTGATAAGGTTTCTTCATTTCCCAGCGCATTTTTCCGAGGAGTTAATGCAATGAATATTTGCTTAAATAGATAAAATTATCTATAGTCAGTTTTAAAGGATTTTATTAATTAAACTAGGATGCTGCATTTACGTACTTTGTTAAAAGTACTTGCTTTGTCAAGTATTGTTTTTTCAACTTCGGCAAGTGCTGATTTTCGGTTTCCATTACCCCCACGTTTATCAGCTAACGGTTATGGGAGTGACTACGCGGTAGGCCAAGCTGATCTAATGCTACCGATTAAGGGTGATTTTGCACATAATCTTTATTTTGACCCCAACCTAGGTTTAGCCAGCGATAACCAAGGCTATGTTGACCTTGGTATTGGGTATCGCTGGATTCAAAATACAGCAGCTATTTTGGGCGGCTATTTATTTGCAGGTTATTCTCGATTAGAAAATAATGCTCATGTTTGGGTACTCAATCCCGGGATTGAGGCGTTGGGGTCGCGTTGGGACGGTCATTTTAATGCCTATTTCCCCATGGGGGATCGTAATGTTTCTCTAGGCAATTACCAAGCATTTGGCTTTTTTAACAACCATTCACAATTTAATAATTTATTCCAACTTGTTCAAAGTGATGCGGTAGGTGCAGACATTATTGTAGGCTATCAATTATTGCCGCAGACACCTTTAAAGGCTTATGCAGGCAGTTATGTGTTTGCGCCAAATGGCGGAAATATTGTGGGAGGGGCCCTCGGTGTAGAATATTGGGTGCGAGAATATCTTAAGGTTTTTGTTAGTTATAGCTACGATAATGTACGTCATAGCACGGGGGCTTTAGGTTTTGGCGTGGAATTTGGTGGTTCACACACGCACCGCAGCGACCCTGGTTTAGAAGAACGCATGACTGATCCCGTACAACGTTATCTAGCTGAGCTAGGTCACGGTTCTAAAATTCCAACACGTAAGTATAATAATCAAATTTCCGGGCCTTTTGTTGTACTGAATAATATAGCTTTTTTCAGTCAAAGCGGTGTGCCTAATAATGGCGGAACCGGTTTAAGTTTACAGAATTGTACCTTCGAAAATCCCTGTGGGCCTACCGATCTGACCAATGCAGCGACAAGTACACTGGCAGGATTATTACCTAACACGACTATTAATTTGGGCGGGGGAACCTATGCAGCAGTGGACGTACTGGGTGGAAGTAACGGTGTAACTTTACAAACTGGCCAATCAATTACAGGAAATGGGTCTACATTAGCAGGTGCCATTAATTTATCAGGTAACAATAGCTTGACGGATATTATCTTGTTACCTATCGGGAGTACCGTTAACGGGAGTGGGGTTGATGTAGCAGCTGGCACGACGTTAACGATTGGTAATAGTCAAATCGGAAGCCCAAGTAATGCTTTTGCAACGGGTATTTCTATTTCAGGCAGCGGCCAAGCAGTTATTACAGATAGCCGTATTTTTTCTAACACAACAGGTATCGCTAGCGCAGGTACTAACCTTACAGTTAACGGAACTAGTGTAACGACAAGTAATGGAACTAATCCCATTGGTATTTCATTGAACGCAGGCGGATCGCTAAACTTAGGTGCGGGAAGTTCGGTGACGGTAAGCGGAAGTGGGAATTCAATTGGTATCAATCAAGCTGTTGGGGGTTCAAGCAATATTACGACTACAGGGATTCCTGTGACAGTTACGGGTACAGGCCAAGTTATTGGTATTAACCAAGGATCTGGTAATACAGGTAACCTTACTGTAAGTGGTGGATCGATTGTAGTTAACGGCGGTAATTCGAGTATTGGTGTTGGACTAAACAGTAGTGGTGCTACATCGATAACAGGAGGGACACCTATTACCGTAACAGGTGCTAATAATACAACGGGACTTGAAATTAATTCAAACGGTACAGTTAATCTCGGTAATGACACTTCAATTACTGTCAATGGCGCAACGACAACGACAGGTATTAGTAGCAATTCTAGTGGGTCGATCACGACAGGAACAGGAACAACGATTAATGTCACTGGAGGAGATAACACAAGTGGTGTGCATTGTACGGGTGCATCCGATGTCGATATAACAGGTGGTTTGATCCATGTGATCGGCGGATTGGATAGTGTTGGACTATACCTTGAAGGCAATGGCATCGTTTCTTTAAGGGGTACAATTGTAACAATTGAAGGAGGAGTTAACACAATAGGAATAAAAACGACCGCAGCTAGCGATATCATTATTGACAGCTTAAGTTCAATAAATGTAACGGGTGGTATAGCGAGTATGGGTATTTTCTCTACCGGTAGTGGATTTATTAGCTTACTAGGGGGCAGCTTTATCACACTCAATGGTGAAAATAATGTCTTTATTTCTGGAATTAATTTAGCAGCGGGTAGCACAAATTCTCTTTTAATTGCTGGACAGAGTGGTATTCGTGTTATAGGCGTGGATGATTGTGTTGGTATTCTTACATTGAGTAGCGGTACTGTGGGAATTACTGAAGCAAGTCTTTTAGAGGTTATTGGTGGCATTAATACCTATGGCATTAGTGCGGTTGGCATAGGTTCAGTACAATTAGCTGGAGGCAGTAAAGTACAAGTTATGGGGAATGCGGGTTCCATTGGTATTAATACGGAAACTGTAGGTGGACTTAGTATAACCGAAGGTGCTTTGATTAATGTGGTGGGTCACGGTATAGGTATAGGCCCTATCACGGGCATCAACGCGTTAAATTTAGGAACTGTTGTTGGCAACCAAGTCAACATTAGCGTAGGAAATACCAATCCGAATGGACAAGCTATTGGTTTAGTTACCAATAATACAGCAGCAATGAATATAAGTGACGTAACTGTTACGGTACTTGGCGATAATACTTCTTTTATCAAACAAGTATTAGGAGGTACGATTTCACTATCTAATTGTACTGCCATATTAAATGGTGTATTACAGCCTGTTTGTATTTAATGAAAAAAATCGTGATCGACCCACTAGAGTAGTGCAAAAAGAAAAAAATTATTTCAGCTAAAAAATGTTTAATGATTGACACGTAAAACAAGTCGTTTCTCTCCTGCGTACGAAGTATTCGTTCAATCTATTGCCGTCCTTGGGAAATTGATTTCTTATTTTAAGGACTCAAAGGCAGAGGGTTTTTTTGAAAGCACTTGCCTCATTTAATCTCATAAGTTTAAAAAGTTTATCCCTCTAATGGCCATTGCTTTTGCGTGGCATATTGAAAAGTATATTATTTCTCAGCACAGGACAAAACGAAGGGGAGTTAAAAAAAGCTCGCTGACCTAAAAGAAGCTTCATATAATTCAGTTGAGAAAAACTGAAAGATACTATGAATAAAGTCAGCGAGTTAAAGTCACTTATAGGGCAAAAGTCAATAATCTCTATACCATGGTTTTATTTTTGGCCTGTGCTGAGGATATTATTTAAATTAAATTTTTTCTTAATTTTTCCTTAAGAAATAAATATTACTCTATAAAAAAATTAATTTTTTTTATAGGTGGTATTTTTATGATTAATGAATTAGAAGCTATCATTAAATCTCATATTAAATCTCATATTAGAACCAAGGAAATTTATCAACAGGGTGAAACCACGATACTTTTTGTTACAAAAGAAAGATTAGCTGATTTTGATAGTTTCACATTTAGATCGCAAGCGCAGGCTGGTTTCAAGACAAGTAAATTTGTACAAATAATAGGAGACTCTAATCCTTTTTCAGAATTTGGGCATAAGAAAGCAATTGATCATCTTACAAAGTTAATGCATAAATCTGAAAAGAAATTGTTATTTGGAGACACAAGTAATCAATACGGTGGCGCTAATGGTGTGGTGGGAGAATGGTTAGAAAAAAATCCTACTCAAGCAGAGAAAGTAATCGCTAATATCGTTTATCCGGAGAGTATTATCGCTGTAAAGGAGTGGGGGTGTAGCTCTAGTACATATGTTAAAAACTATATCGTGCTATGTGATCCCAATTTAAATGGGTATTGTAAGTTTGGTGATGATATTATTCTTTCTGATAATTTAGCGGATGAATTAGTATGTTATGAAGGTGGTGTTATCTCTTTTGAATAAATAGTTAATACGCTTACTTGTCATAACCATCCAGCTATAACACTTATGTATAGATTACGTACCACCGAAGAGGCTTGGTTTTCTGCGGCAGAATTTATTAAAGAATTAACAAAAGCAAATTGTAATGATGACTTAGTTGAGATTAAGGATGATTATTTGCGAAATAGGGAACTTTATGATCCCGCAGGTAAACCGCCGTCACCACAAGCATTACAAGCAAAAGAAAAACAAATCGCTTCAGCGTTTGAAAAACTAATTGATTCAAAACATATTTTGCAAAAACTAAAAGCGATAAATGTTGTGGATGCTCGTAAGGATGTTAACG
>JAVHYG010000063.1 GCA_031119195.1 Rickettsiella sp.
CTAATAATTCTTATGCAGTCAATCGACTACTTCTACCATTTTTCTGAACATCCTGGAGATGTAAAATTATCCATTTAAGAGTAGCGTTTAAAAATCGCAAATGGCAATTTTAATCGCGGTGGTATATAGTGCCTGCCCTTGAATTTAAAGGTTTGTATTTGGCTGCAAGTTTTTGCAATAATATTTTTCAAATAAATGAATAAATACTAACTTGCTTACACTAATTATACCTCTATGAAACGAATAATTACACTTTTTTTAACGCTAATACTTTTTTATGGATTTTCTTCTAATGCTAGCACTACAATTATTAACAATAAAAAACACAATAGAGAAACCATGATGAAAAATAGTTTGCATTTAGTTGACATTAGCATGCCGGATCATGCGGTATTGAGAAAATCTGCAGAACCCGTTTTATTTCCATTAGATAATAAAACTAAAGAATTCATTGAAACCTTTAAAACGTTCTTTGCCGGTTTAAAGAGTCCTTATGGAAAACCAGCAGGGTTAGCAGCGCCGCAAGTGGGGTATTCGCTGAGAATTATTATTATTCAGATTCCGCCGGAAGCGAAAGAAAAACGCAAAGACGTGTATGATACCTTGCCCCCTACCGTTTTGATCAATCCTACGTATGTTCCGATAATTAATGCAGGAGAAAGTAAAGATTGGGAAGGTTGTTTTTCTGTACCTGATAAAATGGGCGAGGTCTATCGTTACAAGCAAATACGTTATGAAGCGTTTAAGGTTGATGGTAAAAAAATAACAGGGGTTGCAAAAGGCTTTTTAGCAAGGCTTCTTCAGCATGAGATTGGCCATCTAAATGGTGAGTTGTATATTGATTGTTTACGACCCGATTGCCGTTATGAATCAATCGCTAAAGCGGCGGAAATTATAAAACAAGAAACTAAAAACTAGGGCGTGTTAATCATTGTGCTAGGATGAGAGAAAAAGAGTTGTTTCTATTGACGTATCGTACGGAGCATACTTAGCGTATGTGAGTAACAAAACGCAGAAAAACAACGCTTTTTGGCCATGCTCGTGCAATTGGCAATAAGCGTACTTTATCATCACATTTGGTTTATTGATGCAAAAAATACGTGTGCGTCGTTCAATTGCAGGTTTTCCTATGCTGGAAAATTTACATCCTGTATTAGCCAGAATTTATGCCGCTAGAGCGGTTCAATCTGCTGATGACTTGGATTATCGATTAACCCGTTTGTTGCATTATCAGTCTTTGAAAGGAATAGAAAAGGCGAGTGCAATGTTAGCAACAGCGTTGATAGAACAACAACGCTTGTTAATCATTGGTGATTTTGATAGTGATGGAGCAACGAGTAGTGCATTAGCCGTAAACGCTTTACGCAGTTTTGGAGCTCATCATGTCGATTACTTAGTTCCTAACCGATTTGAATATGGTTATGGCTTAACACCAGAAATTGTGGCAGTCGCATTAGAGACTAAAAAGCCGGATCTGATTATAACAGTTGATAATGGTATTTCTAGTCATGAAGGGGTAGCTGCAGCTAAAAAAGCCAATTTAAAGGTGATTATTACTGATCACCATTTACCTGGACCTTTCTTACCAGATGCAGATGCAATCGTTAATCCGCAACAAAGTGGAGATAATTTTTCGAGTAAACATTTAGCGGGCGTAGGTGTTATTTTTTATGTCATGTTAGCTGTTCGTCATGCATTGCGGGAACGGCAGTGGTTTAAGGAATTACGATGTGAACCTAATATGTCGCAATTTTTGGATTTGGTGGCGTTGGGTACTATTGCTGATCTTGTTCCCTTGGACCGGAATAACCGATTGTTGGTGTATCAAGGCTTGCAATGGATTAAAGCGGGTAAAGCCAGGCCAGGTATTTATGCGTTGCTAAAGATTGCAAAGCGAGAAGTAAATCAACTTGTTGCAAGTGATCTAGGTTATAAGGTGGCTCCACGTTTAAATGCAGCAGGGCGATTAGCGGATATGTCGTTAGGCGTTGCTTGCTTACTTGCCAATGATGCCAATGAAGCGTACGAAGCCGCATTAAAATTAAGCCGGTTGAATGAAGAACGACGCATCATTGAAGATGGCATGTGTCGTGAAGCTTTTATGGCCCTAGATAAACTATTAGAGCAAAAACCTTTAGAAAAAGGGATATGTTTATTTGATCCGCGCTGGCATCAAGGCATTATTGGTTTGCTTGCTTCACGGATTACTGAGCGTTTACATAGACCAAGTATTGTTTTTGCTCCAAGTCAGCAGGGTGATGAACTAAAAGGTTCAGCTCGTTCAATCCCAGGAGTTCATCTTCGTGACATTTTGGAATCTATTGCGATGCGTGAGCCGCAACTGATTGCTAAGTTTGGGGGGCATGCGATGGCAGCGGGCTTGACTTTAGAGATAAGAAATTTAACCCATTTTTCTAAAGCTTTCCAACATGAGTTAGATAAACAAGTTGATGCAGATGTTTTTCAGGGAAAATGTTATACCGATGGTGAATTGACGCATGAGGATTTAACTTTAGTTTTAGCAGAAATTTTGCGTTATAAAGCGGGTCCTTGGGGTCAGGGATTTCCTGAGCCACTTTTTGAAGGACGTTTTAATCTAATAACGCAACGATTAGTAGCAAATAAACACTTAAAAATGACTTTAGGTTTAGCTAAATCAGGAACTCAATTAGAAGCGATTGCATTCAATGTCAACCCCACCGATTGGCCTAATCATAGGACCGAACAAATTATCGCGACTTACCGTTTAGATGTTAATTATTATCAAGGTCGTAAAAGTTTGCAATTGATAGTGGAAACACTTGAACCGGAGCAATAGACCTCTTGCATAAAAAAGTAATAGGCTAGAACTCAAGCCAAACGATAATCAAGGACCGGAGTTTACATACTAATAACGATGAAATTAACTTTATTACGCAGCTTAAGAAAAAGGCCAGTATAAACTGGCCTTTTATCAGAATGTAACTAAGCTAATTAGCCTTCAGCAGCAACATTTGGATTAACTGCACTTAAGTCAGTTTGGTCTTTTTTCGCTGCAGCGCTTTCGTTGTTTAAGTTTTTTTTGTATCCTTTTTTATGAATAGCTTCCTTTTTAGCAGGAGTTACAGAGTCTTTTTGCTCTGTAGCAGAAGGAGTTAGGCTTGTTGCATTAGTTGCTTCATCAGCAGCAAAAGCTGGGATGGCTAATACAGCGGTGGTTAAGCCTAATACAAGCGCTTGTTTCAATTTCATCACTAAGGACTCCAATTTATTATTAGTATTGTATAACATGCCTTTTTGGATAAAAAAGCATGCAGCGATATAATACCCAGTAAAAAACGTGGTGGGAAGCCCCTTTTTGAAAAAAAATATGCAAAAACAGCCTAAACAGCCTAAAAGTCTCATTATGGTTGCTCCTATGATGGGTTGGACAACCCGCCATTATCGCTATTTTCTGCGGCTTATCTCTACAAAGGTGGGTTTATTTACTGAAATGATAATGACAGGAGCTATTTTAAATAATATTTATTTAAGTAGATTGTTAGATTATCACGATAGCGAACAGCCATTATCAATTCAGCTAGGAGGTAGTGTTGCTACGGAATTAGCGCAAGCGGCTAAAATAGTAGAAGCGTATGGTTATAGAGAGATTAATCTAAATGTGGGGTGTCCTAGTAACAGAGTGCAAGCAGGATGTTTTGGTGCGGTGTTGTTTAAGACACCAGCCCTTGTTGCGGAATGTATTGCTAAAATGAAAGCTGCAGTTGCGCTCCCTGTTACTGTAAAAACACGTATCGGTGTTGATGATGTTGAGAGTTATGATTTTTTAGCGGGTTTTATTGAAACAGTCAGTCAAGCAGGCTGTCAGACCTTTATTATTCATGCGAGGAAGGCGTGGTTATCTGGTTTAAGTCCGAAAGCAAATCGTACAGTACCGCCTTTAAACTATGCATGGGTTTATCAAATCAAAAAAGAGTTTCCTCATTTAAATATTGTTATTAATGGAGGTATTCAGAATCTGAAGCAAGCACGTGAACAATTGGCCTATGTAGATGGGGTAATGATAGGTCGTGCTGCTTGGTATACACCCTATCTTTTTAGAGCACTGGACTTGCCAAATTTAGAAGGATTAAATACGGTCCAGGATCGGATGTCTATTTTACAACGGTATATTTCTTATGTAAAAAAATCTTTTCGCGAAGGTGAGAATATTTCACATTTATTACAGCCTTTATTTGGCTTGTTTCACGGGGTGCCAGGTGCTAGGCAATGGCGTAAGTGTTTAACGCGTGCGATACAAATGAATGAGGTGCCTGATATCGCTTTACAAAAAATTTTTTCAAAAAGATAGAGATAAAGAGCCAAGTTTTCACTGGATTGTCGCGTACTTTGCGTTTGCAATGTACATTTAGCGGCTAAAAATGAAAACCAAATTTTAAATTATTTTAGATTTTTGTTTTCTAGAGAGAAAATTCCAGCAATTTAAGCTTCTATTAATATGAACTCGCTAAAATACTTGTAAATGCGCTAAAAATCAGGGTGATAAAATGTCAAATGTTTTTATAGAGTTAGAGGCAGCTATTAATAAGGGGAATTTTAATCAATTTAAGAAAATTTGGGAGGAGGAAGCTATAAATGAATTTTTGACTGTAGAGGATGGGCTATTTGATCCACTTAATAAATCCTCTAGTTTTCAGGGTAAAGTGTTTGCGCCACTATTTTTTTCTGCCATCCAAGGACCAAATTCAGACATAGCAAAATTTCTTTTGAATTTACAGGGTGGTGAATATGGTATTCCTAGTGTTGATATCACTGCTAATTATCCTATAGAAGTTAGCAATACTGACCTTTATTTGTTTTCTTTCAAAAAAAATGAACTGAAACTAGCGTTTTCAGGAGATGATTCAGCTGAATTAGACATTGTAAAAAGGACTTCACCTTTAGCATTGGCTATAAAATATAGAAACTTTGATCTGACTGAATCAATTTTAAAACACTATACTAAAAAACAAATCGCTAAAGCTAAGGATACTTTTTTATTTTCTTTTTCTGAGGCTATAAAAGAAGCTATTAGAGCAGATTATAGTGCTTCTAGTGTCGCTATAAATACACAGCAAAGTTATACTGACTTGTTATTTAGTCAATTTGATTTTAAATCAATACAAAAATATATGTTTTCTTTCATTGATAATGAGTTAAGGGATTATTATGAAAAAGAGGGTGAAGATTTTGCACAATTTACCTTCAGTCATTTTTATAAGAGTTTAGAAAAAGAAGATCTAAAAATTGCTGTTGAATTTTTAAATCAGTGGTGGGGTAAGGTTGAAAAATTCTCAAAACTTAATTTTGATTTGCTCGACAAAGAAATAAAAAAAATAACGCCTAGTAAACTACAATCTATACCCTTTCGTACAATTTCACTCGTTATAGATGGGAAAACGGTTGAAAATAGACTATGGGAAGTCTCGAATGAAGAAGCTTTCATTGTTTTTCAACCCTGTGTGTTGGATAAAAAATCAAATTTGTTGACTTTAGATAAAATTTTACAAAATTTTGAAGAGGCCTTAAGAAAGGAATGTAAGGATCATTTTGAAAAAAAACGCGAATTAGGAAATATAAACTACACAATTTTTTTACCTTTTTTTTCCGATTTCACAGCTAGATCAACGAAAGCTTCACTTGCGCAAATAACATTCGATGCCCGCGATTATCCGTCATCATCTTTACGTAAGTCATTAGCGATCTACGCCCCTCAGCATGGTTTATTAGATGAAGACAAGCAACACTTAAGTAATATCGCAAAGAAACATGGCTATAGTTATGACCCGGAAAAAAATTATCATGAATCACTAACTACAGTGACTATTTTTCAATTTATTTGCAATAAAGTTATGGATATTCTGAAAATGGTGGGTATTTCTTTCGGCGGTAGATCCGAAGATAAATCTAAAGATAAGTCCGAAGATGAGTTAACTAATTCTTTTAGAAAGTGCGTTCTTAAAAAAAGCCCCAATTATCCTGGTAGTGCCAAACGAATGTCACCCGAATTTTTTAAAATTCCAAATCAAAACCATGAAAATGATAAAAATAAGCTTGTTTTTGAAGCTACACTGAAAATATAAAATTAAATAGCAAAAATATTGTTTTTTTAAAAAGGGTTGTTTTTAAAGTTAAAATTATTTTTATACGATAGGTTCTATCCACTGATACAAAGCAAAATTTTCAGGTTGGCATTTAAAACATTGTGTAGCGCAGGCTGGTGTTTTAAGACATTTTTTTACACATCCTTTACGTATTAAGTGATCTAAAATCGCTAGAATATCCTCTTTGCTTGTTTGGAAAGTTTGTAAAAGTAAAGAAAGGTTAACAGATTTTTTTTCTGCAATAAAATTTTTTAAATCTAATAAACTAGCCATGGCAGCTTCCGCTTACGCATGCGGCTGTTTTAGTTTTATTTGTGGAGGCTAAGGGTAAGACACTTGTTTTTGTTTTATGACGTAAAATCCATATCGTTGAAAATAAAATTATTCCAATAATAGAAAACCATAGTGAGGATTGTACAGGATGATGTGTGAACGTAGCCGCTTGGTAAAATAAAGTGGCAACACCATAGGCTATGCCGGTACTCCACGCCATTGAAAAATAAGCCCAACCTTTTCCTATTTCACGTTGCATGACGGCCATAGTTGAAATGCAGGGAAAGTACAATAAAATAAATAATAAATAGGCAAAGGCACCTATTTTACCAGCAAAGAAAGTCGACATGATGCCAAAAACTCCCGGCGTAGCTTCTGGTGTTTCCATTTTAGATGCCATGGGGTTCAACACACTTTTTCCGAGTTCAGAGAGATTGTTTGGAACCGATAAAACAGCTTCTTTCAATTCTCCAATAATATTGGATTTTTCTTCTTCTTGACTGAGGTGTCCAACTTGTGAGTATAGGGTGTTAAGTGTGCCGACAACCACTTCTTTCGCTAGCAAACCACTAGCTAGGCCCACCGTTGCTGGCCAATTGTCTTTTTGAATCCCTATGGGATAAAAAAGTGGTGTTACTGTTTTTCCAATACTGGATAATAAAGAACTTTGGTTGGCTTCTCCTGAAATAAGTTTGCCATGAATACTTACCGCATTTAAAAAACCAATAAGCATACAGACAGGAATAATAAACCGACCGGCTTTAAATAAAAATAGCTTAAGGCGCTGCCAAGTACTTAATAGAATAGTACCCCAATGTGGCAAATGGTAAGCAGGTAGTTCTAAAATCATAGGAGTACTTTCAGCTTTCAGTCGAGTTGAGCCCAATAAAAACGCTGTTAAGATGGCGGTAATAATCCCTATAATATAGAGAGTAAAGATAATCAGTGCGCCTCTTTGAGGAAAAAAGGCTGCTACAAATAATACATAGACTGTCAAACGTGCGCCACAGGACATAAAAGGCGCCATCATTGTTGTTAAAATACGGTCGCGCGGTGATGATAAGGTGCGAGTTGCCATGATAGTTGGAACGTTACAACCAAAACCGACAATAAGCGGAACGAAGGCTTTTCCAGGTAAACCAATTGCTGCCATAAGTCTATCGACTACAAAAGCAGCGCGCGCCATGTAACCAGAATCTTCTAATAGAGAAAGAAATAAAAACATGGCCCCAATGACAGGAATAAAACTAATTGTTGTGTTAATCCCTTTGCCAAAACCGTTAGCAACTAATGCAACCAACCAGGCAGGTAGATGGAATTGGTTTAACAGTGTGATAGTTCCGTGAATAAAAATAGCGGTACTGCCTTTATCGAAAAAATCTTGAAATGCTCCCCCGACATTAATCGCAAATAAAAACAATGCGTACATAACTAAAAGAAAAATAGGAATGCCTAACCAGCGATTGAGAATGAAGCGATCTAGAGAAGAGGTAAACGTTTTGGATTGAGTCTGCGTTTGTATACTTTGTTTGAGTAAGGTTTGTATTAAACGATAACGCGCATCGGCAATAAGTAAATCTGTTTCTTCTCCAAGTTGACTACATAGTGCATCACGCAAGGACTTGGCATAGGTTTGTTCTTCTGTTGATACATAGTTTTTAGCTAATCGATCGTCTTCTAATAAACGTAATGCTAACCAATGAGCAGATGCTTTAGTGTTTAATTTTTTACTCAGCTTCTGCCAACTTTTTTGTAATAAAGGTTCTAAATCATATTGTAAAGGAGATGTAGCCTGAGGTTGTTTTAATAAAGCATGACGTAATTCATTAATCCCCTTTCCCCGAACTGCAGTTAGAGGAATTATAGGACAGCCTAAAGATTGGCTGAGTTGTTGGATATCTATGTTAATTCCACGACGTTTTGCAATATCCATCATATTCAGTGCAATAATGACAGGAAGTTTCATTTCTAGAAGCTGTGTTGTCAGATAAAGTTGCCGTTCCAGATTACTTGCATCTACAACATTAATGATGGCATGGGGTTGGCTGGATAGTAGATACTCACAAGCAATGCACTCATCAATGCCACTGTTATCGGAAATTACACTGAGTGAATAGGTGCCAGGTAGATCGACGATTTCATAATGTTGATTTTCTACAGTGAAATAACCGCTTTTTTTTTCAACAGTGACGCCTGACCAGTTTCCTATTTTCTGCCGACTACCTGTAAGCGCATTGAAGATAACAGTTTTTCCGCAGTTAGGATTGCCGGCTATGACAATGGTTTTATTTTTTTGCATAAAGGCTAATTTTGCTTTAGTTTGAATAGGTCACGTAAATGTGACAGGCTTCACTGGCGCGAAGGCAAAAATGGCTGCCTAATATTTGAAGCTGTAAAGGACCTCCGAAGGGTGCTTGTCGAATAAAAGTGATAAGGGATTGTCGGTTAATACCAATGTCTTGTAAATATTTGCGATAATTTTGGGCTATAGTTTGGCTAAAGCCTTGCACAATCCCCGATTGTCCGGGACGCAGTTGAGTGAGGGGAATAGCTTCTGTTACCATAAAATTTTTAAATGAGAATCATTACTATTTATAATAGTGATTTTCGAGACTACAATCAAGCTGTTTATTCCTAGAATAAAGGCCAAAAATTTATGAATAAAACACTTATGCATGTAAGATTATT
>JAVHYG010000064.1 GCA_031119195.1 Rickettsiella sp.
ACCTTGTTCAAAGTACAAAAGATACTTTTGGAAAAAAATCTAGGGTTAAAAGTGTACGATTGTTATCGACCACAAATGGCTGTCGATTCGTTTATGAAATGGAGCCGTGATCCACAAGATCAAGTGATGAAAGCCTCCTATTATCCCCGTATTGATAAAGCCAATCTTTTTAAACAAAATTACATTGCTTATCGTTCCGGCCATACGCGTGGTAGCACGGTTGATTTAACGATCGTTGACCTAAACATCAATAAATCACTTGACATGGGTACACCTTTTGATTTCATGGATCCTTTATCACATCCTTCCTGCCACACGATCACTGTAGAACAATTTAATAATCGCATGCTACTACGAACTCTCATGCAAAAAGCAGGTTTTATTCCATTAAGCACAGAATGGTGGCATTTTACATTAAGGAATGAGCCTTATAAAAATACTTATTTTAATTTTCCGGTAGAATAAAATAATTTACTTAAAAATAAAATATTCATAATGAGCGTCAGAAATATATAATTTATCTATAATTCTTTAAAAAAAATTAATAAAAAGTTATTGAAATATAGTATTGTTATATCATAGACTAATGCATTAATAATTTAACGTAGAAAAAATAAACATGAAAAGTTTAAATAAAAAATTGGTAAAAACAGCCTATGCCCAGGAATGGGCATTTAGAAATGCAACTCAAAAAGAATTACTACAATTTAAAAAAAAATTATGGAAACATATTAAAAAATCTCAATTTACTCCTGCCGAAATAAAAGAGAAACTTTTAGAGAAACTCCAACAAGATAGAAAACTTATTGATGCACTCAATCTGGAATTAAAAAATAGTCCTTCAGAAGCAACTTATCCCTTACGATATAACAAAATGCTAGATATCCTTAATGATACTATACTATTTATTAATGATAATTTTGATTCCTTCTTTGAAAGCATAAAAAATAATCGAGAACTTGAAAACTATCATATTAAGACTGCTAAGAATGATGTCACCACTATGGATAATACCGGACCTAGTATTTACGGTACTTCAAAAGGTAGTATTTTAAAAACTGTCCTTCTTAATGCTGAACTTATTTATTCAGGAAAAACCCATCTCAGTGACATTAAACCCGATGAGAATTTGCTAAACAAATTCATTTCTTTTTTAAAAAAATGTTTCGGATCAAAAAGTCAATTCTGGATTGATAAAACACCCAATGCACAAGTAACACCTTTACCCCAAACATTAGATCCGCAATCCATAAAAATTGAAGGGTCCGACTTTACTGAATGCACTTATTTCTATAAGGATGCAAAAACTGAAAAAGGGTTAGCTTACACTCATAGCGGGTATGCTTTCGACGGTTATCGTAACGATCCAAGATATCCTTATCCGCCTGGCAAACTTTTTGGGCCAGAAGATTGTTCTTCATGGATAGGAAAAACAACATTAGGAGTAGATGAAGTTTCTACAAGTGATCTTTGGAATCGGTGGAAATATGAGTATCCGCAACAAGGTTTTTCTGTGCCTGAAGGTTGGGTAAATACCGCTACAGCTCAATCACTGATCAAACGATATACTCCTCTAAAGATTAGTGAACCTCAAACAGATATTGTACCTGGTCTGGTGTGGGCAATGCACGAGTTTGACACTAAAGAAGATCCAGAAATGAAAGGAAATGGTAAAGGTGGACACACTGTTCTTATTGTTAAAGAGGGAATTGATGAATCTAACAAAGTTAAAGGAATAGGATATAACCGTGACATGCCAAAGATAGAAGGTTTCGGAGTAAGTTCTTTTCCAAGTATTGATCAACCTACAAAACGAATTATGTTTTTTAAGGTAAATCCAAAAACAAAAGAGCCACCACGTATAATAAATACTCCTACTAGTGAATCTACTCCTTTGTTACTAGCTTTCTAAACTTAATGTATAAAAAAACCTGAATCGCTTTTATAAAAGCGATTCAGGTTTTTTATTCCAAAATTTTATGTGCCAATCTTTATCATAAACCAACAAACAAATATTACCCGTGGCTACTTTAAAACTTTTATCTTTAATATATTGTTCAAATGCATTTGGAACTAACTGTAAGAAATAACGTAATCGCCCATTACTGGTAGTAACTAGAATTGTATCCTCGGGAATATGTTTTTTTACTATATCTTCTGCAAATGATTTAATATCATCTAACATATGATGAGGAGAACCTAACCAATTAGCTGCTTTTGGCCATTTGCAAAAATTTTCCCAAGCGTATAATTCAACGTGATCTCCTTTTTTTCGAATTTCTTCATTACTTAAACCAGACCAATCACCATAATCGATTTCATTGAGTCGCAGATCAATAATGGGTTTTAATGGAGAATGTAGTTCGTTAAGTATAGTATTAGCATAATCATATGTTCTTTTTAATGGACCACAATAAACTGCTTTTATAGTTAATCCAGTCTGTTGAATAACATAGGCTAAATTTTTAGCTTGTTGTATCCCTGAATCAACCAATGGCAAATCTTCTCTTGCCCCTACCCATATGGGCGTTTCGCCAGGGGAAAATGTATTACCATGTCTAGAAAAAATGATCCGCATAAGATTACTAATTAATTAAAAGGAATAAGCTCACCCTCTTTCCCAATAATGCGTTCAACTTGCTTTACATCATTCGGACTGTCGATGGAAGCATGAGTACGACCTTTGTAATCGACAATAACCACCCGAATCGGTATCCCATTTTCCAAAGCACGTAACTGTTCAAGACCTTCCACCTTTTCAAGGACAGTTGCGGGTAAGGAAATGTATTTTTTTAATGCGGAAAAGCGATAGGCATATAACCCAATATGCCGATAAAGCGGTAGGATACCTAGGGTTGTATTTCTTAAATAAGGAATCATACTTTTAGAAAAATAAAGTGCATTCTGCTTTTTATCAAAAACAACCATGCTTCCCCCCACGTTTCCATTGAGCTTTGATTGTTGCATCGCAACATAGTCTGATTGAGTAATTTGTACTGCTAAAGTACCAATCAAAACGCTGTCATTCTTTATCATGCTATCAACTAAGGCCTGAACCACCCTTGGTAAGGTTAATACTGCATCCCCTTGTAGATTGATAACCAGATCATTTGTTTGCAACGCTAATTTTTTAGTTGCTGCAAAAACACGTTCTGTTCCATTTGGACAATTCCCTGTCATGATGACTTTTGCACCAAAATTCATTGCATGCTTTTGAATGTCCACATGATCCGTTGCAATATAAACGTCATCAATACTTTTGACTGACATAGCAATAGACCATGTTCGGAAGATAAGACTTTTTCCTTTTATACCTACGAGAGGTTTTCCCGGAAAGCGACTAGAATTATAGCGTGCCGGAATAATAATAATATTTTTCATACGCGCTGATTGTCATCAGCTTTTTTTTGCAAAGCCATTAACACGGAAAAATCTTCTAGCGTAGAAACATCTTGTTCAATATGACGATTACTTGCAATATCACGCAATAAACGCCGCATAATTTTTCCAGAACGTGTTTTAGGTAATGCAACAGTGAAAATAAGTTGTTTTGGTTTTGCTAAAGGACCAATTGTATTTCTCACTTGATCAATAATTTCTATTTTTAATTCAGTGGATGGCTTACCTACATCACGTAAAGTAATAAAGGCTGTGATAGCCTGACCCGTTGTTTCATCAGGGATAGCTACTACGGCTGCTTCTGCAACCAAGGGGTGGCTAACTAATGCTGATTCAATTTCAGCGGTGCCTAATCTATGTCCAGACACTTTAATCACATCATCAACACGTCCCATAATCCAGATATAACCACTTTCATCGTAATGCGCACTATCACCTGAAAAATAAGCATGCGGCATTTGCAGCCAATATTGTTCCTGATAACGTTTAGGATCACCCCAAATTCCTCGTAACATGCTAGGCCAGGGTTGACGAATAACCAAAGAACCTCCTTGACCTGAAGCAACTGGCTTACCTGAACTTGGATCGACGATATCAACCACAACACCAGGTAAAGGCTTAGCCACAGAACCCGGTTTAGTGGGAGTTACACCCGGTATAGGTGAAATCATAATAGCACCTGTTTCAGTTTGCCACCATGTATCTACAATAGGACAACGTTCCTTTCCTATTTTTTTAGAATACCAAACCCATGCTTCGGGATTTAAAGGTTCGCCTACACTTCCTAATAATCGTAAAGAACTTAAATCATTTCCATCTATCCAGTGATCACCCCACTTCATAAAAGAACGAACAGCTGTGGGTGCCGTATAGAAAATACTTACCTTATATTTATCAATAAGATTCCAAAACCGATTGGGCTCAGGCCAATTTGGCGCACCTTCATAAATGACAATACTTGCCGCATTTAATAACGGACCGTAAGCAACATACGTATGACCTGTGATCCAACCTACATCAGCTGTACACCAATAAATATCGTCCGGCTTCAAATCAAATACTATTTTCGATGTGTAATAGGCTCCTACCATATAACCTGCGGTAGTATGAAAAATTCCTTTTGGAATACCTGTAGAACCTGATGTATAGAGAATGAATAAAACATCTTCGCTATCAAGCGGTTCAGCGGGACAATTGCTATCCAAACCATCTATTAATTCATTCCAACTTAAATCTCGCTCTGGTTTTAATGAAAGTGGAATGTCTGTACGTTGATAAACCACGACTTTATTGACATGATTAATACCAGAACACTGCAAATTTTCTAATGCCTCATCAACCACTGCTTTTAAAGGAATTAATTTACCGCGCCGATAACCTGCATCTGCTGTAACAACTAATTTACTTTTAGAATCTTGAAGTCTATCAACCAAAGCCTGTACAGAATATCCACCAAAAACAACGTTATGGATGGCACCAATACGAGCACATGCCAAAACAGCAATGATAAGTTCAGGAATGAGCGGCATGTAAAGCGTGACACAATCTGCTTTTCTAATACCCAATTTTTTCAAGCCATTCGCAAATTGGCAAACAGCTTTGTGTAACTCTTTGTAACTTAATTGTCGTTGTTCTCCAGGTTCTCCCTCCCAAATCAAAGCAGGTTTATTTGCATGTTTGCTTAAGTGACGATCCAAACAATTATAAACAATGTTAGTTTTCCCTTTATCAAACCAAGTTGCTGAAGGTTCATTCCATGTTAAAACCTTTTCCCAAGGTTTAAACCAATGGAGTTCTTTAGCAATTTCAGACCAAAACTGTTCTGGTTGCTCAATAGAATAACGATAAAGCTGTTCATAATCATCCAATGATTTAATAATAGCTTTATCAACAAAATGTTTAGATGGGGGAAAAACACGAGTTTCATTTAACATAGAACTCACAATTCGTGTCTCGCTAATAGGCATAGTTTTACTCTCCTCTATTTTTAACATTTAGTGGTCGGTTATAAACTGCACAAATTAGCCTAACTTTTGCAACTCTAATTAGTACTGGCTAAAAATTATATTGTTTTACATGAATTACACCAAAATTAGTGTAAGTCCAGTTTTTAAATTTCAAAACTAACTTGCGACTACTCGATTCATCAACTAACCTTAAAGCTCAAGGGAATTAATAGAGGAGAAACGCGATGTTAACATGGGCATTTATATTTTTGGCCATTGCTATCATAGCCGCTATTGTTGGATACACGGGAGTATTTGTAGCCGCCGCTGGAGTTGCTAAACTTATCTTTCTCATATTCATTATATTGGCCATTATTGCATTTATATCTATGTTATTTCGCAGACAACGGTAACCGTTTTATACTATTTAACCGGCTATTTTAGAGTTAAAAATTTACCATTTTTCTGCTATTCAGCGAGAACTAAAGCACGTATTTTTTCGCAAACTGAATGCATTACAGAAATGTTATGAATACAAGCCAATTGGCTATAAAGAGACGAACTTTGTTTAAATAAAAAATGTAAATAAGCTCGACTAAAACACTGGCAAGTATAACACAAACACCCTTCTAAAATAGGCCTTTCGTCTTTCGCATAAATTGATTTTTTGATTAAAAGTCTGCCATTTTTTTCTTCACTTTGAAACTTTAGCCAATCTGAAGTTTCACATACTTTTCCATGGTAAAGCGCACCATGTCGTGCATTTCGCGTAGGCGCAACGCAGTCAAATAAATCAATACCTTTTCTCGCTACATCAATCAAATCTTGTGGATTAAGTCCAACCCCCATCGTATACCTTGCTTTATTAATAGGCAATAAAGGAGACACCCAATCGATCACTTCGCAGGTTTTTTTCATGTCAAAACCTATAACTTCACCGCCAATAGCGATACCGTCTAATTCAGCCTCAGCTACAAACTGAGCACTTTTTTCTCGAAGATCCCGAAAGCTCCCTCCTTGTATTATGCCAAATAAAGCTTGTTTATACCCATAAGCGGAATCAGTCGATAACAAGTGTGATGCTTTTGATTCACATAACCACCGGTGTGTACGTTCCAACGCCGCTACAGCTCCTTCTTTTCCCCCTTCTTCCGATGTACATTCATCAAAGGCCATAATGATATCCGCACCGATAATCTTTTGCGCCTCTATGGAACTTTTAGGCGTTAAATGAAGTATTTTACCGGTGTATGGATGCTTGAAATGAGCACCTTCATTATCTATTTTGCAAATTTTTCCATTTTTTGACAAACTGAATACTTGAAATCCTCCACTATCAGTTAACATTGGGCCATTCCAAGCCATAAAACGGTGCATTCCACCATTTGCTTTTATAATCTCCATACCAGGATTAACTAACATATGATACGTATTTCCACCTAAAATAATTTGCGAACCTGAGTTTAACAAATCATCGGGAGTCATATGATTAACAAAAGCACGGGTTCCCACCGGCATAAAAGTAGGCGTTTTAAAACTTCCATGTGGCGTTAAAATTTCCATTACTCTTGCAGCAGCCAGCTTGCTAGATTTAATTAATCGAGTCGTAAATTGATTAGTCATAGCTATTTTCATTGACATTTTTTTTAGGTATTTTTTTCTGAATCGCACTTAAAATACCACGCAAAATTTTTACCTCAGTTTCGTCTAATTCAGCGCGACTAAATAAACGACGTAAACGATCCATAATCTGCTGACCTCGAAAAGGTTGTAAAAATTCAATATGGGTCAACACCGTATTCAAATGACTGTAAAAATATTCGAGTTGCTCTACTTTAGCTAAAGCAAGTTGCTTAGGAACCCTAATCTCTGTTTTCCTCAGAAAAGCCAATCGCAACTCATAACAAACAATTTGTACTGCCGATGCAAGATTCAGGGAACTATAATCCGGATTTGTAGGGATCGTTATTTGAAAGTGACATCGTTGTAATTCCTGATTGCTAAGACCACATCGTTCACGTCCAAATAAAATAGCTATTTTTTGTTCTCTCGCTTCGCCAATTTTTTTTGCTGCAGCACGAGCGGTTAAAGAAATCCAATTAAGCTCACGTTCACGCGTACTCGTACCAAACACTAGATGGCAATCCTGAAGTGCTTCTTCTAAGTTATCAACTACCTCTGCTTCTGCTACGATATCTAAGGCATTACTCGCTCTCACAGAAGCTTTAGGATGAGGGAAAACTTGGGGGGCAACAAGGTATAGGTGTTTTAAGCCCATTGTCTTCATAGCACGGGCGGTTGCACCAATATTCCCAGGATCACTAGGATTAACCAAAACAATACGAATTTGTGAAAAGATTCCGACTAAAGCCATTTATAGTGTTATTAATAAAAACAACTTATGGTATCATTCTTCCATAGTCAAAAACATAGAATAAAAGTTAATAATGGCTCGATCTACTAATTTTGTTTAATTGTTGCCAATTGAACTTAAAGCATTTCTACGCTTTTTAGATGATAATCAACAATGCACACTTTGCCCCCTTTATTAAATATTGCAGATGCCGCCGCACGGTCAGCAGGAAAAATCATATTAGATGGCTTAAAGCGCCTGGATTTCATCCGGTCAAAACAAAAAGAAAACCGTAGTATTGTAACCGAAATCGATCTACAGGCAGAGAAAGCAATTATCAACAAAATTCAAGAATCATATCCCTACCATGCGATCCTTGCGGAAGAAAGGGGTGCCATTGATGGTAAAGATTATACATGGCTCATTGATCCTTTGGATGGAACAAGCAATTTTATTCATGACTTCCCGCATTTTTCAGTTTCAATTGCTATTAAAAATCAAGCAAAAAACTACATTGAGCACGCATTAGTCTTTGATCCTTTACGTCAAGAAACTTTTACTGCGACGAGAGGAAAAGGTGCTTATTTAAATAATACACAACGCTTCTCACGTCGCCTACGAGTAAGTAATCGCACCAAGATTGAGGAATCACTTTTAGGGATTTGTATACCTTCACGACGACTCAATGCACTTGCTCCTCCTCTTAATAAAGAAGCGCTACGTACTATGATGGCGCAAGCAAGCGGTGTTCGCCGAACAGGTTCTGCGGTGCTCGACCTCGCTTATGTAGCAGCTGGTCGTTTAGATGCAGCTCTAGAACTTAATCTTGAGCCTTGGGATATGGCTACCGGCATTTTATTAATTCGAGAAGCCGGAGGGATCGTCTGTGATTTACAAGGTAAAGAAAATTATTTTGAGACAGGCCATATTATCGGTGCAAACCCTAAGCTTTGCCCTTTACTTTTAAATACCATTCAGTTAAAAGCATAAACTCAATGGTAATAATAAAAAAGCGATAAAGTTTAAGACTTATCGCTTTGTTAAAAAGCTAGCAACTAGGGTTTAAAATTATGCTCTTGTTGTAGCAACCCAGCATTAGCAGCAGTACTTTTATCTCTTTTTGATCTAAAAAGTCCAAAGAAGGTTGTTGTTTCTAAACTATTAGAAGAAGATGGATTTACATAATTATTTTCACCAGGATAAGTTTGGTCATTAGGATAATTCTCATATTTTTCAATAGCTGTAGCTAGTAAAGTTTCTATCTTGTCTAATTTTTCTCGTATCTCATCATAACCATCTTGTATTCTATTATAGTGATGGTGAATATTTCTAGCTGTTCCTCGCGTTTTCAAAACGAGT
>JAVHYG010000065.1:0-1312 GCA_031119195.1 Rickettsiella sp.
AAAAGTTAGCAACAAGTAATACTCCAAAAGACGGCTTTTCGTGTAAGTACAGTCTATTAATTAGCTGCTAAAGATTGACGAGAATTTTCTACCATACTCACTAATTCCCGAACAACAACAGAAAACATTATAAATTTTAATTCAGCTGTACTGCGTAGATCAGCTAGAAGACGCTTCCAGCGTTTTAGAAATATGGGATTGTCACTTTCCCATTGCTCTAAGCAAGTTTTATTGTCCAATTGTTCATCAATAACACAATGTAAAATAGTAACGGTTAACTGACGCTGTTGACTATCCAAATCATCGAGTAAGTCGACTCGACCGAGTGTATCCCATAAAGATTCAATAGTCTGTTTCATGATTTGTGAGCGCAGCCAAGTAAACTCAAATTTATCATTTATCAGAAAGTAAAGTTCGGCCACATCGGATAAAAATAAATTATTTTCTAGCGCCGCTTCAATGATGTCCAACAAAGCGTATTCGTGACTAATACTTGCAATACGTTTAGCTACCGCCTCAGGCACACCCGCTTCCTGTAATGCTTGTACACTTTTATCCCATTGATCTTTTTCTTCCCCTACCAATAGACACGGTAATTTTTCATGCAATAATGTAATCGGCTCTTTAAATCGGTTAACCATTCCCACAATATCAGTCAGTTGATCTCTGTAATTATAAATAAACCAACGCGTTGCACGTCGTATTAACCGACTGATTTGACGCATAATTGCATAACGCGTCTCAGAAGCTATAGCATCATCTAAATGTTCAGCAAGATTAACCAACTCTGAAAAACCAAATACTTGGTGCGCAATCGCATAAGCGCGCGCAATAGCGGCAATATCCGCACCTATTTCTGCTTTTAAGCGGAATACAAACGTAATACCCATGTCATTGATCATTGCATTACTAATCTTAGTGGCAATAATTTCACGCCGTAAGCTGTGGTGTTGCATAAATTGTGAAAAACGGCCCCGTAATCGACTAGGAAACGCAGATTCAAGAATACGCGTTAAATAATTTTCTTCTAAACTATGCATTTCTAATAATTCAGCTTTAACCAACATTTTGGTATACGCTAATAAAACTGCAATTTCAGGGCTAGTTAATCCCCTGCCCAATGCCTTACGTTCCAGTAATCCTTTTTCATCCGGTAAAAACTCTAACGATCTATCTAATTTTCCATCCCGTTCCAATTCTTCAATATAACGCCTATGTAATTCTAGTTCTTGTGGCGCATGTGCTGTAGCTAAACTAATCGTACGTGTTTGACAATAATTATCATACAAAACAAGCTTAGCAATCTCATCAG
>JAVHYG010000065.1:1322-9008 GCA_031119195.1 Rickettsiella sp.
CAATAATTGATTTCGTTGTTGCAAGGTCATGTCACCGGCAGCAACCACAGCATTTAATAAAATTTTACAATTGACTTCATGATCTGAACAATCAACACCTGCTGAGTTATCGATAAAATCTGTATAAATTAATCCACCATTGAGTGCATATTCAACTCGTCCCAACTGGGTTAATCCTAAGTTCCCCCCTTCTGCGACAATACGACAACGTAATTCATTACCGTTGAGACGCAGGCCATCATTAGTACGATCGCCTACATCCACATTTCTTTCACTAGAGGCCTTTACATAGGTACCAATACCACCATTCCATAATAAGTCGACCTTCGCTTTTAAAATAGCGCGGATCAAACTATCCGGTGCTATAAAGTCTCTATTAATATCTAATAATTGTTTAATCTCAGGGGATAAAGCAACGGATTTTTGAGAGCGACTAAAAACCCCTCCCCCCTTTGAAATCAGGGTAGGATCATAATCTTGCCAGGTAGAACGAGGTAAATTAAATAAGCGTTGGCGTTCTAAAAAGCTTTTTTCAGGTTCAGGACTTGGGTCAATAAAAATATGCATGTGGTTAAATGCAGCCACAAGTTTGATGTGTCGCGACAACAACATCCCATTCCCGAAAACATCACCTGACATATCACCGATACCAATGACAGTAAAGTCATCTTTATCGGGATTTAAACCCAGTGCCCTGCCGTGACGTTGTACAGATTCCCAAGCACCGCGCGCCGTAATACCCATCTTCTTATGGTCATAACCAACACTGCCCCCCGAGGCAAAGGCATCACCTAACCAAAAGTTATATTCAGCCGCAAGGGCATTAGCGATATCAGAGAAACTGGCTGTACCTTTGTCCGCAGCAACCACTAAGTAAGGATCTTCCTCATCATAACGCACAACATTACACGGAGGTATTAATACCCCATTCTGCAAGTTATCAGTTAAATCCAATAAACCTCGCATAAAGATTTGATAACACGAGACAACTTCGTTCATGATTGCTTCACGATCACCACTTTCGGGTAATCTTTTACACACAAACCCTCCTTTAGCACCCGCAGGAACAATCACAGCATTTTTAACTTGCTGTGCCTTCATGAGGCCTAATACTTCTGTTCGAAAATCTTCACGTCGATCTGACCAGCGAATACCGCCTCGCGCTACTTTAGCAGCACGCAGATGTACTGCCTCAACCCGCGGCGAATACACGAAAATTTCATAAAAAGGACGAGGCAAAGGGAGATCACTAATTCGAGCCGGGTTCAATTTAAAAGCAAGCCAACTTTTAGGTTTTCCATTTGCATCTTTTTGAAAATAATTTGTACGCAAAGTTGCTTGCATAACTTCCAGTAAATGACGCAAAATACGATCTTCATCTAGGCTCACAACAGCATCTAATGCCGTCTGCACACTCTTTTCCAAACTGGCAATAGCACTGCCTGTATTTTCTTCTCCTTGGCGATTTGGATCAAAATAGTACTTAAATAATTTAACTAAAATTTTAGCGATAGTTGCATTACGCGAAACAACATTTTCTATATAAGATTGGCTAAAAGGCACACCGATTTGGCGCAAATATTTGGTGTAGGCCCTTAAAATAGAAACCTCACGCCAAGTCAATTGGCCTGCAAGTATTAAACGATTAAATCCATCATTTTCAACTTCACCAAACCAAATTCTTCGAAAAGCTTCTTGGAAAACTTCTTTAACTTGTGAAACATGGATATTATCAATTTGTACTGGTTTCACACCAAAATCATTGATCCAAATCCGTTGGCCATTATCTAAAGTAATTTCTTGTGGCCATTCATCAATAACGCGCAAACCCATATTTTCTAAGACGGGTAAGGCATCTGATAAAATAATAGGTTTGTCAGCTTGAAATAACTTAAAACGCAAAGGAACCGCTGTTTCATCATTAGGGTGATAAAAGTTCATTTCTAAAGGGCGTTCAGACGAAATCCTTTCTATATGTTCGATATCATGTACAGCGGTTGTTGCGGGGAAAGTATCTCTATAACCACTGGGAAAAGCATAACTATATTTCTGAATTAAGTATACAACTCTTTCTTCGCCATAATACTCAATCAATGCCTGTCTTAATTCTTCTTTCCAAGAACGCGCCACTTTAACAAGTTGTGCTTCTATTTTTTTTACATCATAGCTTTGCTCTTTTTTAGGATCAGTTCGTATCAAATAATGCACACGGGCAAGATTAGAATCTCCAAACAAAGTAGAAAAACCGATTTCAATGCCGGAAAATTCACGAACGAGAATTTTTTCCATTTCTTTCTGCAGCTCAGTATTTAATTTCTCCTTAGGTAAATACACTAAACAAGAAATAAAACGTCGATAAGTATCTTGGCGCACAAATAAACGGACTGCACGCTGATCCTGAATATGCAGAATACCTAAAGCCAAATGTGCCAATTCATTGGCACTGGCTTGAAATAAATCATCTCGCGGTAAACTTGATAATATATCTAATAAAGCTTTACCCGCATGTCCTTTTAAAGGAAGATTTGAATTCTCCAAAACCAATTGAATTTTTCGTCTTATTAAAGGGATATATCGCGGATCACTATGATAAACCGTTGATGTATAGAGTCCGATAAAACGATGCTCGCCAATTAATTCACCCTGTTCATTAAACCTTTTTACTCCAATATAATCAGCATAAACAGGTCGGTGGACTCTTGCTTTGGTATTCGTTTTAGAGATAACAAGGACCTGTGGAGAAAAGGCAAGGCGCCGCGCTTCAGGTGGTAATTCGGTTAATGGCTTTTCTTCTTTACTTCTACTTTCATCTCGCAACACGCCCAAGCCAGAAGATTTGATCATACGCAAGGTTTTATGATCTTTACTTAACTCATAATCACGACAACCCAAAAAGGTAAAATGATCATTAAGCAGCCAACGTAAAAAATCTTTTGACTCTGCGACATCTTCTGGATCATAAGGGGGAGAATTTTGATCTAACTCTCGCAAACAAGCTTGCATACTTGCGCGCATCTTCGACCAATCTTCTACAACAATGTCAACTTGGTCTAATACTTTTTCAAGTTTATAAGTCAATTTTTTGAGGGTATCAACATCAGATAATTTATTAATTTCCATGTAGATAAATGCTTCAACCCGTAAATCAAGTTCAGTAGTATTGGAATCTAAAATTTGAACAATTTCTCCTCGTGAATTTCGCTGTAATTTTATATCTCCAACATTGACACAAAAAAAGATATTAAAACCCTGTCGGTTAATTTCCATAAGGGTAGAATCTACCAAGAAAGGCTTATCGTCCGTAACCATCTGAATCACGGTATATTTCGTTTCCCAATTCTCTTTTTCAATATTAGGATTGTAAACGTGCACCTTTGTTTGACCTGGCAAACGCCGATAAGCCAAATTCCAATGGGAAACCACTGCTGCCGCTAAACTTTCAATAGTGCGGGTCTTAAGTGTTTCTAAATGGGTATGAAGATAATATTGCCGAACAAAAATAGTAAAAAGAGATGTTTGTTCCTTAGCTATTTTTTGTTTAGCAAGCGTTGTAATTTTTTCCAGGATTTCTTGGTAGACACGGTCATTAAGGTTATTCATATGATCTAAAGTAAATAGAGTCAAATCCCATGGGGGTTGGTAGGTTATCCTAACCTCTCCTGAATTTACGGTCTGTTGACAATTGCACGATGATGGTCAAAAAGATTTGTTTTTTTACGTTTCGTTACTCACATACTTTACTGATGCTCGGTTACGATACACAAAAAAACAACTCTTTTTGTTTCATCCTAGCACAATTGTCAACACACCCTATGCAAAAAAAACCACCCTCCTGTTTACGGTCATTCTACGCCCTTGCTCAAGGCTTGACCGTAAAACTCACTAAACCCTGCTTAAGCTGGGATGGATAATCTAATTCTCGCATAAATCCAGTCATACACCTGTAAATGACCAATAGACACACTATGGGGGTAAATGTAGACTAAGCTATTGTAATATGCTCTTTGTAAAAAACCAATGTAAGAAATCTTTTTTATGTTATTTCCTAATAGCGATCCCTTAGAGATTGATAAATTTTCCATGATGGCAGAAGAGTGGTGGAACGCGAAAGGTCCATGTAAACCTTTACACGATATTAATCCAACTCGTTTAGCGTTTATAAAAAGCCTTGTACCTTTCCTTCAAGAGCAGAAAATAATCGATATTGGCTGCGGTGGAGGTTTATTAACAGAAGAACTTGCTGTGGCTAAAACACAGGTTACTGGTATTGACAAAAGTGATACGCTGATAAAAATTGCCCGGCGACATGCACAGCAAAATGGATTAATTATTAACTACCTGACAGAAGATGCAGAAACATTGTCAAAAAAACAACGTGAATATTTTGATTTTGCTTGCTGTATGGAATTACTCGAACATGTTCCTGATCCTGCTTCACTTATTAAAGCATGTGGTGATCTCGTTAAACCTAATGGTTGGCTATTTTTTTCCACAATTAACCGCACTACTTATGCGTATCTTGCTGCAATTATCGGTGCTGAATATTTGCTAAAACTTTTACCACAAGGAACCCATCATTATGAAAAATTTATTCGGCCTTCTGAGCTTGCAAGTGTCGCGCGCAAACTTGGCTTTAAGTTAAAAAAACTCAAAGGCATTCACTATAATCCGTTTACACGATCAGCTGCATTAACAAATTCTATCCGTATCAATTATATTGCTGCTTTTCAAAAAGAAACATGAACGATGTCTTTTAATATACCCTCTTTTAAAAAATCATTAAAAATTAATGCGGTATTATTTGACCTTGATGGAACCTTGTTGGATACCGCACCTGATTTAGCCGCTGCGCTAAATGCAGTTTTATTATCACAACGTGCCCAACCGCTACCGTTAACGAACATTTGTCCTACAATCTCCGAAGGCGCCACTGGTTTGTTGAAACTAGGACTTAAGATCAAAGATAAGGATGCTAAATTTCCAGATTTACGCAAGCAGTTTATTAAATATTATAACGAACATATTTGCGAACTTACTCAATTATTTCCCCATATAGATACTGTTATCCATTATTTACTTTACCATAATTTATCTTGGGGGATTGTCACCAATAAACCAACTGCATTAACTACGAAACTAATTAATCATTTTCCTTTATTGAAAACAGCAAAATGTATTATTAGTGGCGATACCTTAAAATATAGTAAGCCTCATCCCCAACCCTTATTACATGCTTGTAAATGTATTGCATGCATTCCAAAAAATACTGTGTATATCGGCGATGCGAAACAAGATATTGAAGCTGCTAATGCAGCTGGCATGTATAGTCTCGTTGCACTTTACGGTTATATTCCTAGCATAAAAGAAGCAAAATCCTGGAAAGCAAATGATATGATTGACACCCCACTCGCTATTATTGACTGGTTAAAACTACAAAATATCACACCCTAAAGCAATGCCGCGCATTTCACGCATAAAAAAACTGACTAAAAATGCCAGTCCTGTAAAACACATTAAATAAACGGCAGGAATCAATCGATTATCACTAAACCGAATGAGCCAAGTAACCAATAAGGGGGTAAACCCACCTGCAACTGCAAAACCTAGATTATAAACGATTCCAACACCTGTGTAACGCACAGATGTTGGAAACAAACTTACTAAAATGCTTGTGTAGGTACTCATAACAATACTACCTATACCTCCAAGCAAAAATATTCCCAAAATGACCAATCCAAATTTCTGTAAAGTAAATAAAGAATAAATTGGATAGCTTAATAAAAGCAGTCCTAAAGTCCCTATCCGAATCATTTTTAAATAACCTAACTGATCCGCGTAGTATGCCAGCAATACAAGCAAACCACCGATCAAAAACATCTGTAAGGTATTTAGGATCATTAATTTATCAAAAGAATAGCGAAAAAAAGTACTCAAATAAGTTGGCATAAATAAAAAAAATAGGCTAACAATTACTGCACCTAAAGAAGCTAATAAAACGCCTTGACCTATCTGCAAAGAATGATGCAATAAAACTTCTTTTAAAGGAAAAAGAGTTTGTTTTTTAGCTATATGTAGCTGTAAAAATAAAGGGGTTTCATGCAGTTGACGACGAAGATAAAAACTAAATATGCCTAAAATGCCTCCTATAAAAAATGGTAAGCGCCAACCCCAAGAAAGCAGAGTCATAGGCTCCATGAAATGAATTAATAACGTTGCTATTAATGAACCTAGCAATAATCCAGCGTTTACTCCGAAAAAAATTAAAGAACAAACTAAGGCACGATTATTTGTTGGTGTTAATTCTGTAATAAATACTAATGCGCCAGGAATTTCTCCACCAACGCTAAAGCCTTGCAATAAACGAAGTAAAATTAATAAAATTGGCGCAAAAATACCTATTGTTTGGTAATTAGGAAGCACCGCTATCAGCAATGAAGGTATTGCCATCCCTATTATAGTAATCAGGAAAGTTTTTTTACGCCCAACACGATCGCCCATATGACCTAGAATAATGCCTCCTAGAGGACGCATTAAATAACCTACGGCAAATAGACCATAAGTAGCCAACAAAGAAACGATTGCATCTGAACTAGGAAAAAATAAACTCCCTAAAGTTTTTGCGAAAAAGACAAATATAATAAAATCGTAAAATTCTAGAGCTCCGCCTAAACCAGTTAACAGGATAATTTTTTTTTGTTCTTGGGTAAAAATCATCTTTAATTATTGTATGAAATGAAACCTATAGAAAGCGTTTTAGGGCGCCGCGTCGCCATTGGGACCATGCTAATTATCAAGCTTACCATGCATTCTATCAAACATAACTTTACGTAAATAACAAAAATCTTCGTGTTTTTCCAGCTGTTTCCATTTACTGAATTCATTCATGCCAAAATCGGCTGAGGAATTAAGCACAAACCTAGCACACAGCTTAAACGAAGAATTATTCACTATTACATATTTATAAGGTAGTTTACTAACCGGATCTAAGTGAATTTTAAATGTAGGTATAGCGAGTGAAATAGCATTCAATGAAGTAGGTAAGTATTTTTTTTGTTTCGCATAGGAACGTATAGCTGCATCTGTTTCAAGTAAATCTATAGCGCGTTGTTTGTTTTGTTCTACCAACTGTTTATTTTTTTTAACTATAGTGCTTGGTGTTAGAATAGGATTTGGTAAAGTTTTTTCAAGGGATTTAACCATATAAAAACTGAAAATAATAACCAGTATAACAATAGCGGATGTAGTATAAGCAAAACATTTTAATTGGCACGATGACCAATGAGGTTTACGTAATTCTCCTGCTGAGTAAAAAATCAGCAACCAACTGATTATCAGTAATAACACCAATAATTTTAAATTAAAATTTAAAGTTTGATCATTTATTAAAATAGATTTTAATAAATGAATAGCGGTAAATAATGCGGTAATCACACTAAAAAAAAGTGTTACACGCACATAGAATTTATGAAAAAAAAATGGGTTTAACTCAGCTTCTGCAGAGTAATGCGTTTTATTTAAATAATAGGATAGCACCAAATAAGCAGGAAATAAGAAAACTAAAGACGCGATATTTGATTTCACACTAATAATCGTTTGCGAATTTGCTTGATGGGTTAAAAAGTTGACGCAATCAAATAACAAATCGGCAAAATAGAACACGCTACAATAGAGCGCAATGATAAACAA
>JAVHYG010000066.1 GCA_031119195.1 Rickettsiella sp.
AAGTAGGGGAATTATTTTTCCTTAGACTTAACATGTAATTTAAATATATTATAATTTGTGTATTTACGTCTAAATTCTATAATTATGTGCATGAGTATTTGCAGATTTATAATTATAAATTTTTTATATTCTACCTCTAAAAGTAATAACTGGTGTGGGGACAACAATTTTTTTTCAGAGAAACTTGTAAAATTTGATCATCCTTTTTAATCGCCGATTAATATAATATAGAATTTACAAAAAATCATTCACTGTTTTATTCGTTAGTGATACAAATAAAGAAAACTAAGGGGTGTCGTCATTTAGCGAGTAAAAGTCAGAAATGTTTTTTTTCGAATTTGTAACGAGCATATTTTGCTGTATATATAACGAAACCCAAAAAATGCTACGCTTTCTGAGTATTAGCATGCCAAATAATGAGTTCCCTATTTTGTCTACAGCACTTTAATTTTTTACAGTTTAACGTAACTTATTCTATCTATAATAGATTGATTGTCATAGTTTGTTAAATAATCTTATTTATAGTTTTATTATATAAATTAGTTTATTTTGTATTATCTCTAAACGTCTGGAAATTAAAAGATGAAATTGACAAAATTTATTAATATGTCAATGAAAATAATATATAGATTATACTGGTTTTTTAATGTTATTAATTAATTCTAATTTATAAAAATTATTAATTAATAAAAAAATTATATTTTTTTTAAATTAATTTTTTATGACTTATTGCATAACCGTCTATAAATGGACTAGTATAGTAGCTACGATTTAGTGTTTGAAATTAATTAATAATTAAGGAGAAAAAATGGACCATAAAAAAAAATTTTATTAGTTGAAGACGACGAAATTACTCAGCGTGTACATAGTGTAATTTTAAAAGAAATGGGATTTGAAGTTGAAATAGCTATAAATGGCGAACAAGCTTTAGAAATGTACGGTGAAAATTTATATAATTTAATTATTTTAGATGGCGGATTACCTGACATGAAAGGTTCTGAAGTAGGGAAAAGAATACGGTATTTAGAGAAGGAAAATAAAATGCAAAAAAAACCAATTCTTTTATTGAGTGCTTATCCTGCTGATCTTTTAGATCAATGGTGTAAGGAAGCTGAAATAGATGGTTTTGCGATTAAGCCTATTTGTCCTGATAAATTATTTTCTATCTTGGATGGCTATTTTAATAATGGAGTATTCAGTGAAAGAGCGGCTTGAGTTTAAATTTTTTTAACTTCCTAAGCCTTAAAAAATATTTTCTAATTTTTATATTCTGAAGTTTAGAGCTAATGTGCAAAAACTTATTAGTTTATTTAAAATCCCCTAATTATAAAAATCCCTGAATAAGTTACCTTACTTAGGGATTTTTTATACGAAAACATTTAATTTTAGTTGTTTATTAGCGGAAAGATATATTGTTTAATTAACTTATATTAGCGAAATTTGTTGAAAACTTTAGAGAAGATTTTTTTTTCTCCTTTTTTTCCGAAGGTTCATGGTTAATGACGCAAGCCAATATCCAAGCTACACCTAACTCAAGTGCAGCCAATCCAACTCCAACTAGAACACCATCTATTATCATATTTTAATCCCCCATTAAATTGTTAAAATTTCTTCATCAGACTCTAGGGAAAACAAGCTTTTCTCTTCAGATCTTTCGATTTGAAAAATGTAAAGGCGTGGCCCACTAGAAAAAGAAAGAACTATAATTACTGTAATTCTTTGTTATTGGGTACCTACTAATAGTGGCCTTTTACTATAAAAAGCGGTAGTAGGGTGAGAGGAAAGGGTTGTAAGAAGTTGGATAGGAAAGATGCAATTTAAGGCTTATAGCAATGGCACGTTTATTATTAATAAGGATTTACCTTATAGCAGATTGAATGCCATAGCCAATGAAAAGAAATCCAATAATACACAGCAAAAATAATAAGGATTTTCCTCCTTTTACCCTAAATCCCTTGGCTAAGGGATTTAGGCTATAACGTCCTCGCCAAGCCATTAAAGTAGGTAATATAATGAAAAGAATAGCACAGTAAATTCCAGCGTAACTTAATGCGCCAATAAATATTCCTGGGTAGAATAATACGACAATTAATGGAGGTAAGAGCGTTGCACTATAGACAAGAATATTACCTTTTCCTTTTTTTTCTGTACGTAAACCATCAGCGACGAAATCTGAAAGACCCAACATACTGGCGAGAAAAGAAGTTGCAAGACAAATAGAGGTAAAAATTCGTGCCAATATTGAAATAAAAGAATTATTTAGAAAGAGGCTAAGTTGAGTGACAAATTCGCTTGTGGAATGCTTAGAATGTAACATTTTAATGAGGCCGTGTTCCCCCTCCCGCGGAAGAATACCCATAATGGCGAGATCCCAAAATATATAACAAATTAAAGGAATTAAACTTCCTATAAAGATCACCTTTCTTAGCTTAATGGAATCACCATGAAAATATGTTCGTAGACTAGGGATAATATTTGCAAAAGTAAAAGACGTTATCATTACCGTTGCGCCACTTGTTAGGTAGCAAAGATTTCCTTCTTTTAGTTTGGCAAGGGAGGTAAATGGAATAAGAAATATAATCAACAATAAGTAAATACCAAACTTGCTGAACATCAAACCTCGATTTACATAATCTACATAGTGAATTCCTCGATAGACTATATAGCTAAATGTGCTAGAAAATAAAAAAATAGCGACCCAATTTGGTATTTTTAGGCCAAAACTACTTAATAAATTAATTAAGAAATCACCTCCACCGGCCATATAAGCAGCGAGGACCGAATAAAATAATAATAAGTAACTGATCCAAGCTATTAGTTCTCCCCATCTTCCTAACAGAATTCTCGACATGGAAATAATATTGGTATTGGCCGGAAGCCATAGATTGACTTCAAGAATTAAAAATGCCCCTGCTGTCATAACAAACCAGCAAGTAAACATGAGAATGAGGGAGTTAATAAAACCTGTTTCTGCGGTTGCGATAGGAAGTGCTAGCATTCCCCCGCCTATAGCCGTTCCGACGATCAGTAGAATGCCACCAATAAACTTTGCATCAATTTTATTAGACATAGCAAAATAAGGTATCACCTAACTAAATTTTATTAATTTAGTTTACCGTACAACAAAGACTTTTAGGACACAAGCTAAATCTTTATCTATTGTACATGATCTATTGCATGTGAAGTGGAATGAATTCATAACTTCAGAAGTTTTTTTGTTCTAAGGATTTAAAGGGAAGTATTGCAATTCTTATTCATACAAAGTTTCGCGAATTGAATAATAAACAACCGACACAACGAAAAATGTAAAGCGAGCGTAGAGTTTGCAGTTTATTTGCATCGCAATAGCGAGTAAATTACGATGAATTCTTTTCATTAGTTCTATTGTCTTAACTTTGATGAGAATAGATTTTAAATAATTTTTGAAGGGGAAGAAAATAGATCCAATTTCCAACATTGAATGTAAGCTTTTTAACTACAAAATGCGATTATTTTTGATAAATTGGAGACTCGACAAAGGCTAAACTTTGTTACTTAACTTACATAGTGGTAAGATAAAAGGATGGAAAAGGTAAATGTTTCTTTTTATGATCCTGTCGAGGCAGTGGAAGCGCTCGATCTCAATTTGACGCCAGCTGCTAACCTACATGTTAAAAAAAAGCTTGCTATGCAAGCTAACAAAAAATGTTTTCGCCTTAGTGTAAAGCGTTCAGGTTGCTCAGGCTATTCTTATGTTGTGGACTATGTAAAGACATTGCCCATTAACGACTTACAATTTCCTATCGATGATGATTTGGTTGTTTTTGTGGACCAAGCTAGTTTGCCTTATTTAAAGGGGGTTTGTATTGATTATGTACAGAATGGAATTAATGGAGTTTTAAAATTCATAAATCCAAATCAAACGGCTACCTGTGGATGTGGTGAAAGTTTTAGTGTAGAGAAAGGAAAAATAGAGGATTAGATTCCTCGCTATATGTTACGTAAAATCATTACAATAAATAACAAATTGGGATTGCACGCTCGTGCTTCCATGAAGTGGGTCAAGATTGCAAGATGTTTTATTAGCGAAATTACGCTAAAGTGCAATGGTAAACAAGTAGATGGAAAAAGCATTTTGGAAGTAATGGGTTTAACAGCTCGGCAAGGAAGCCCTGTAGAAGTGATTGTTAAGGGCGAGGATGAATTGGCGGCTTTAACAGTTTTAGAAAAGCTTGTTACTGATCGATTTGGAGAAGAGGGATGATAAGTGTCATATCGATATTTAATATTTCTTTATCTTTTTCTTGTATCTTTAGATAGTTTCGCGTGTTTTCAATTTAACGATCAAGCAGCTATTCAGCTAATAACTTTAAATAAAAAAAAATCCTTACAACGTCGAAGTGAACTAGCAAGTGATGCCTTGTTAGGTAGCTTCTACCAATCTGGTGCTTTAGGTGAAGGTTCGATGGGCAAATATGATCAATATCCATTATATAGATTTGATGGTTTTGATTGTGAAACCTACGTTGATACCGTTGTAGCATTAGTGCTAGCAAGTAATTTTCCTGATTTTAAAAAAAAACTTAATCAAATTCGTTATAAACACGGACAAGTAGATTTTTTTAAGCGTAATCACTTTCCCAGTGCAGATTGGATTCCTAATAATAAACGGAATGGGTTTATTCAAGAACTTACTTATGCTATTGCAGGTTCAAAAGCCAAAATAAGTACCGCTTTAATAAGTCGCAAGAGTTGGTATTCACATTTGAGCGTTGATAGAATCCATGTCCCTTTTTTATCTTCGTTAGAAAAAGAAGTTTATCTAGCGCAATTAAAAAAAGAAGGAATAAATTTAGCCAGCAATGAAAGGATAAATATTGCTTATATTCCTGTACGCGAAATAATGCAGAATGTTAAATTGCTAAGAAGGATTCCTACCGGGAGCTTGATTTTCTTAGTAGGTCACGATGATTATTTAACCTATCAAATAGGTACTCAAATGAATGTTTTACATATGGGATTCGCAATTTGGGATAACGGACAACTTTTTTTACGTATGGCTTCATCACGAGCGGAGCGGGTACTTGACGTTCGTTTACAAGATTATTTAGAAACTTATCGTGCATTAGATACATTGAAAGGAATTAGTATATGGGGTATTAAAAGTACTTAAAAGAACAAATTTTGACATAAACATTCTATTAATTTAAGGGGTTAGGCCGGCTACCATCATGTTTTCTAGAAAAATAGAGCCTGTTAGAATTGAACTCCTGTAATCTATGTCATTTCCTATAGCGACGAAATTTTGAAACATATCCCTTAGATTTCCTGCAATGGTAATTTCTTCTACAGGATATTGTATTTTCCCATATTCAATCCAAAAACCCACTGCCCCACGTGAATAATCGCCTGTAACTAAATTGATTCCTTGTCCTAAAAGTTCTGTTATCAGTAAACCCTTATTCATAGTTTTGATCATATCTTTCAAACTAAATTGGCTTGTTTCTAGTACAATATTATGTGCCCCGCCTGCATTTCCGGTCGTTTGCATGCCCAGTTTGCGTGCAGAATAGCTATTAAGTAAATAGCCGCGTAATATCCCTTCTGAAACTAAAGTGCGATCTTGTGTAATGACACCTTCATCATCAAACGGAGCACTTCCTAGGCCCTTTGCTAAATGGGGTCGTTCATAAATATTTATTTTGTTAGCAAATACCGGTTTATCGAGATGGTTTACTAAAAAAGATGCTTTACGATAAAGGTTTCCTCCTGAGATTGCTGATAAAAAACTTCCTATTAAACTACTAGCAACTTCTGCATGAAAAATAACAGGTGTTTGACAAGTGGGTAAACGTCTAGCATTTAAGCGTTTCAAGGTTATTTTTGCCGCTTGTTTACCAAGCTTTTCTGCCGGTTCCAATTGATTTGGATCGCAACTAAGGGTATAGCTTCCATCTCGTTGCATACCATTTTTATCTTTGGCCACGAGACTACAGGAAAGGCTATGACGTGAACTAGGATATCCCTTTATAAAATCATTGCTATTTCCATAAAGGTATAGGGTTTGATGGGTTGATAGAGTGACTCCTTCAGAAAATGAGATACGTTTATCAACTGCGAAAGCACTTGATTCACAATCTCTACCTAATTCAATTGCATTCTGCGGGTCAATAGACCAAGGGTAAAAAAGATCTAAATTGTGTGGAGACTTTGCCAATAAATGTGGGTCAGCAAGACCTGAAAAGGGATCTTCTGAGGTAAAGCGTGCAATATGACAGGCGGTTTCCACTGCATTTTCGATTGATTTTGAACTAAAATCAGAACTTGATACTGAACCTTTACGTTGGCCAAAATAGACATTAATTGCAAGTGATTTATTACGATTATGCTCTATAGTGTCTACTTCTTTCATTCGTACGGATACTGAAAATCCAATATCATGGTTTATATTTGCTTCAACTTGAGACGCACCTTTTTTTTTAGCTATTTTTATAATTTCAGCCAATAAAGTTTTATATTCAGCTTTTTTACGTATAAAATCAGAAGGACAGTCTATTTCATTAGTCATGTATTAAATTTCTCTGTTTAAATGGTAAAAGAGTATAGCGAGCTAGTTTAAATTTCGCTAGACTAACTACTTCTAGTAATAAGAGGCAGTACGCCGTTAGGTTAAACCACTATGCAACAGTTCATTGAATTTAGTTTAAGGCATTGGGAGCTTTGGTTAACCTTCTTTCTGATTTTGGCGTTATTGTTGACTTTTGAACTGCATATTAAACTAACAAGTGCCCCTTCTTTATCTCCTCAACAAGCTATTTTTTTGATAAACCGTGAAGATGCTGTTTTATTAGATGTTAGGGATACGAATAGTTTTGCCAAAGAGCATATCGTTGGTTCGATTAATTTTCCTTTTTCTGAATTGGCAGCTAAGCTTAAACAGCTCGATTTGTATCGTAAAAGGCCAATCATTATTAATTATAGTCAAGGACAGGCCCATCATCGTATCGCGCGACTTTTGAAAAATGCTGGGTTTAATAATTTATATCATCTAAAGGGTGGAATTATCGCTTGGAAAAACGCTTCATTACCTTTAGTTAAGCAATAATTATTGTTAAAAAAGAGGGTTTATGCAAAAAATTGTGGTATACACGACATCTTCGTGCCCGTATTGTCAAAATGCAAAAAAATTACTCGACAGCAAAAAATTAAAATATGCCGAGATAATTATTGATATGGATACGAATAAGCGAGATGAAATGATAAAATTAAGTGGCCAACGTACAGTACCGCAAATTTTTATTAACGATAAGCCCATCGGTGGCTTTGATGCTTTATCGGCATTAAATTCTTCCGGCCAATTAGATGTTTTATTAGATGAGAAAACTTCATGACAACTGATCAAACTGGTTCTTCGCAAAAACGTGAATTTATTATTCAACGGGTCTATGTAAAAGATTTATCGCTAGAATGTCCCCAATCTCCCCAGGTTTTTCAAGAAGAGTGGAAACCGGAATTAAATTTAGATTTTACGATGAATGCAAATTCAATCGATATAAGTATTCAAGAAGTCGTTTTACAAATTATGGTGACAGCAAAATCGGCCGGAAAGATTTTATTTTTAGTTGAAATTAAACAAGCGGGAGTTTTTAAATTAACAGATTTTACTGATGAGGAAAATCAGCAATTATTGAATATTACCTGCCCTACGATTCTTTTTCCTTATGCGCGTGAAGCTGTTTCTGATTTAGTTGGCAAAGCTGGATTCCCCCCCCTGTATTTAGCTCCTGTTAATTTTGAAGCTTTATATATTCAACGATTGCAAGAAAAAGCTAAAAAAGATGGCAATGGGAGTACTACAAAGAAAGCAAATTCAGAAAATTCTACTATTACGCACTAAGTGTTTACTGTTGCTTTAACGGGGGGTATTGCAAGTGGTAAATCAACCGTAGCTAGTTATTTTGCGGAGTTAGGCGTAGCTGTCATCGACGCAGATCAGATTGCCCGTAAGCTTATCGATAATCCAGAAGTTCTTCATCAAGTTGTGGAATATTTTGGGCAAGCTATTCTAATGAAGGATCAGCAATTAGATCGTACTCAATTACGTATACGCATTTTTTCTAACACAGAAGATCGTAATTACTTAGAGCAATTATTACACCCTTTGATTTATAAGGAAATCCATTCTTCTATACAAATTGTCAGATCGGCTTATTGTCTTATTGTGATTCCTTTGTTATTCGAAGAAAGGACAGCGACATTACTTAAAAAAAAGTCCGACTTTTCTGAAATTATTAAATTAAATAGAGTTTTATTAGTAGCTACGTCCAAAGTTTTACAGATTAAACGCGCAAAAGAGCGTGATCACTTAAAAAAAACACAGATCGATGCTATCTTGTCTGTACAGAAGCCGGCAGCTGAAAATTTACATAGGGCTGACGATATTATTTATAATCAAACGACTTTAGCCGATTTACGTCAATCAGTTGAGCGATTTCACCACATGTATCTATCTTTTTCTCAATCTAAAAATTTTATTCTTGAACAATCTGCTTTTCTAAGTTATTATCTCATTCCCAAATAGGAATGATTCTTAATTTCATTTAATAATTTAATTTCTAAGTTATATTAAGTTTCATTTATTCAATCATAATGCATATTTTTTTTATGAAATAATTTTTATTTTCTGCAAGTTTACAGTGAATCTAGTTTTCGTGAGAGGGATCCGCCGAAATAATTAAATTTTTATCTTGCTAAGATAATTTCTTTAGGAATTAAAATAGCCTGGAAGCCTGGAATGACATAAAGCTTTGCTTGGGCTGACCATGTGATTAGTAAGGTTCGCAGGTATTTAAATAACCTTTATGTGAGCGGTATATTTAACTGAAAAATTGGTATTCCATTTTATGATCATAAAAGAAATCGGTAAAAATTTTTTTAGTGGTATTCTAAGTTTTTCCCAAGTTGCGGTTGATGGTTTGTCAAGTGCTAGAG